>JAJUHM010000029.1 GCA_029279925.1 Aquabacterium olei | reverse complement strand
ATTCCGTCCAAGATCCTGACGCTGGAGCAACTCAACGCACCCAAGATCTTCGGCGACCTGGCGCTCAAGCCCCGCGGTCTGGTGCTGGTCACCGGCCCCACCGGCTCGGGCAAGTCCACCACGCTGGCCGCGATGGTGAACCACCTCAACGAAACCGAATACGGTCACATCCTCACGGTGGAAGACCCGATCGAATTCGTGCACGAGGCCAAGAAGTGCCTGATCAACCAGCGCGAAGTCGGCCCGCACACCATGAGCTTCTCGAACGCCCTGCGTTCGGCCCTGCGTGAAGACCCCGACTGCATCCTGGTGGGCGAATTGCGCGACCTCGAAACCATCCGCCTGGCCCTGACTGCCGCCGAAACCGGCCACTTGGTTTTCGGCACTCTGCACACCTCCAGCGCCGCCAAGACCATCGACCGCGTGGTCGACGTCTTCCCAGCCGCCGAAAAGGAAATGGTGCGGGCCATGCTGTCCGAGTCGCTGCAGGCCGTCATCTCGCAAACGCTGTGCAAGATCAAGGACGGCAGCGGCCGCGTCGCCGCCCACGAGATCATGATCGGCACCTCGGCCATCCGCAACCTGATCCGCGAGAACAAGATCGCCCAGATGTACTCGGCCATCCAGACCGGCAGTGGCCAGGGCATGCAGACCCTCGACCAGAACCTGGCTGACCTGGTGCGTCGCAACATCATCTCGCCGGCCGAGGCGCGCTCCAAGGCCAAGATCCCCGAGAACTTCCCGGGTTGATCCCCAGGCGATCCGAACGCACACGGCCTTTCACCGACCCCACAAAAATCAGGACACCACCATGGAACGCGACCAGGCATCCAAATTCATCAACGACCTGCTCAAGCTCCTGATTTCGCGGGGCGGCTCCGACCTCTTCCTCACGGCCGAGTTCCCGCCCGCCATCAAGGTCGACGGCAAGATCAACAAGGTCTCGCCTCAGCCCTTGTCCGGCTCGCACACCATGGCCCTGGCGCGTTCGATCATGAACGACAAGCAGGCCGCCGAGTTCGAGCGCACCAAGGAGTGCAACTTCGCGATTGCACCCACCGGCATCGGCCGCTTCCGTGTCAACACCTACATCCAGCAAGGCCAGGTCGGCATCGTGCTGCGGGTCATTCCGGCCCACCTGCCCACCATCGACGGTCTGGGCCTGCCCCTGATCCTCAAGGACGTGGCCATGGCCAAGCGCGGCTTGGTGATCTTCGTCGGCGGCACCGGTTCCGGTAAGTCCACCTCTCTGGCCGCCATGGTGGACCACCGCAACGAGAACTCCTACGGTCACATCATCACCGTCGAAGACCCGATCGAATTCGTGCACCCGCACAAGAACTGCATCGTTTCGCAGCGCGAGATCGGCATTGACACCGATGGTTGGGAGCAGGCCCTCAAGAACACCCTGCGTCAAGCCCCGGACGTCATCCTGATGGGTGAAATCCGCGACCGTGAGACCATGGAGCACGCCATCCAGTTCTCTGAAACCGGTCACTTGTGCATGGCCACCCTGCACGCCAACAGCGCCAACCAGGCGCTCGACCGCATCATCAACTTCTTCCCCGAAGACCGCCGCGACCAGTTGCTGATGGACCTGTCGCTGAACCTGCGTGCCCTCGTGTCGCAGCGTCTGCTGCCGCGCGAAGCCGGCAAGGGCCGGATCGCTGCCGTGGAAGTGATGCTCAACTCGCCGCTGATCGCCGACCTGATCTTCAAGGGCTCGGTGGGCGAGATCAAGGAGATCATGAAGAAGTCGCGCGAGCTGGGCATGCAGACTTTCGACCAGGCGCTGTTCGACCTTTACGAGGGCAACTACGTCAGCTACGAAGACGCGCTGCGTAACGCCGACTCGCTCAACGACCTGCGTCTGCAGATCAAGTTGCACAGCCAGCGTGCCCGCAATCAAGACCTGTCGGCCGGTACCGAGCACTTCCAGATCGTCTGATCTGCGGTCAAGGCGACACGCCCCGTCTGACACAATCGGCTCTCCATCCCGGAGAGCCCGATGAACGTCGCCGACAAGACCTACGAGCCCACCCCTGCCCGCCGCATCGCCTGCATCGGCCTGGGCACCATGGGCGCCCCCATGGCCGCCCACCTCCAGCGTGCCGGCCACACCGTCACCGTCTACAACCGCACCGCAGCCAAAGCCGTCGCCTGGGTGCAGGCGCATGGCGGGCAATCCGCTGCCACACCGCGTGAGGCCGCTCAGGGCGCCGACATCGTCGTCACCTGCGTCGGCAACGACGACGACCTGCGTGAGGTCTGCTCCGGCCCGCAAGGCGTCTTCCACAGCCTCGCGCCCGGTGCCGTCGTCGTCGACCACACCACCACGTCTGCTGAGGTCGCCCGCGAACTCGCGCAAGCCGCCCGCGAGCGGGGCGTGCACTTCATCGATGCCCCCGTCTCGGGCGGCAATCTGGGCGCGATCAATGGTGTGCTGACCGTCATGTGCGGTGGCGACGCCGAGGCCTATGCCCGTGTCCAGCCTGTCATCGCCGCCTACGCCCGTGCCGTGACCCTTCTCGGTGACAGCGGCGCCGGGCAGCTCGCCAAGATGGTCAACCAGATCGCCGTGGCCGGCTTGCTGCAAGGCCTGGCCGAGGCGCTGGCTTTCGGTCAGAAAGCCGGGCTGGACATGGGCCAGGTGCTGAACGTGATCTCGCAGGGGGCCGCCAGCAGCTGGCAGATGGTCAACCGCGGCCCCACCATGATTGCCGATCAGTTCGACTTCGGTTTCGCGGTCGACTGGATGCGCAAGGACCTGGGCCTGGTGCTCGACGAAGGCCGCCGTCTGGGCGCCCGGCTGCCCGCCACCGCGCTGGTCGATCAGTTCTACGCCGACGTGCAGGCCATGGGCGGTGGCCGTCTGGACACCTCCAGCCTGATCAAGCGCCTGCGCTGAGCGGGCTGACCTGGGGCTTCACCCGATCGGCCGGGGGACCATCAAGGCTGGGTGCTGCCACTGGCAGCCGGACTCACCGGCTTGGGCAGCTTGCGGGCCAGCTCTTCTTCGCTGATGATCTCGAACACCTTGACCACGCGGCGCACCCCGCTGATGGTTGACACCAGCTCGGCGGCGCGGTTGGCCTCGCGCTCGGTCACCATGCCCATCAGGTAGACCTCGCCGCGCTCCACCACCACATCGAAGGCGTTGCTCATCAGGTCGCGCGCGTCGACCAGCGTGGCGCGCACCTTGGTGGCCACCAGCACGTCATTCGAGCGCGAGGACAGCGTGCTGTTGAAACCCACGGCCAATTCGTTGACGACGCCCGCCACGTTCTCGGTCTGGCCCGCAGCAGCGGCTGCGGCCGCGCGGTCGGCCTCGGTCGGCACCTCGCCGGTCAGCAGCACCTTGCGGTTGTAGGCGTTCACGTTCACATTTCCGCGGTCCTTGAGCACCTCGCGGATGCGGTTGGCCGCCTTGATCTTGATGCCCTGGTCTTCCAGTTGCATGCCCGAGGTTCGGCGGTCGGTCGCCACAAAGGCGCCGCCCACGGCGGTGCCCAGGACCAGCGGCGCGCAGGCCGACAGACTCAGGGCGGCGGCCAAGGCGGCGGTCCAGCGCAGCACGGTGGGGCTAAAAGTCAAACGGGTCATCAGGCATCCTCTCCAAGCAAGTGGGTGTCCACGGCCGCACACAGGCCTTCCAGGGCCAACCAGCCGATCGCAAACAAGGTGGACTCGCGCGTACCCGGCAAGGGCACCCACACATCCGTGTCACGCAATTGCGGCCCCAGCGTGCGGGCCGCCTCTCCTGTGAAGACCACCAAAGTCAGGTCCAGTTCCGCCGCCGCTTCCGTGGCTGCCAACAGGTCAGGGTCATCGCGCTCCAGCGAAAACGCCAGCCACACATCACCGGGATGACCCAGTGCGCGCACCTGCTGCGCCAAGGTGGGCTGCATCGGGCCCGCGGGCGGCACCAGGGCCATGGCCGACAGAGGAGGGCGCTCACGCCCCGTGCCTCGCACCAGCCAGGTGGCGGCCTGCTGGGCCAGCCAGGCGGCTTCACCCTCACCGGCGCACAGGACCTTGCCGCCCGAGGTGATGGTGTGCATCAGGGCTAAGGCCGCGTAATTCAACTGCTGGGCCAACCGCTCGGACGACTGATACAGCCAGTCGGCGGTTTCCAGCAAAGGCTGCTGCAGATAAGACTGCTGAAAGGAGGAATCCGGCATGGCGCGGATGATACCCAGGGTTTGCCAGTCCCTGTGTCAGGACGCATCAAAGGCCGCAGGCAGCCAGGTCACGTCCTCGCCATCGATGGCCACCACGTCAAACCGGCAGGGCGGCCACACTTTCAGACTCGACAGGTAAAACTGCGCGCCCAGAATGCAGCGCCGCTGCTTGCCTCGCGTCACCGTGGCCGCGGCACCGCCATGCGTGCGCGCACTGCGCTGTCGCACCTCCACGAACACCAGTGTCCCCTCCGCGTCCGGGGCGCGCATGATCAGGTCCACCTCCGCGCCGCGTGCACTTGGGCCGCGCGCCACCCGATAATTGCGCTCTACCAGCGTCAGGCCTTGCGCCAGCAAATGCCGCAGCGCGCGCTCCTCCGCCTCATCTCCCCGGGACTTTGTCGTGACCATCGATGCCAATCTGCTGCTCCAGGCGGCCCAACACGTGGCCGGCGGCCAGCAGTATCCCAAAGGTGCGCTCTATCTGGTCGCCACGCCCATCAGCAACCTGGCCGACATCACCCTGCGCGCTGTCCAGGCCCTCACACTGGCCGACGTCATCGCTTGCGAAGACACCCGTGTCACCGGCAGCTTTCTGCGCCACCTTGGCATCGACAAGCGCCTCGTGCCCCTGCACCAGCACAACGAAGTTGGCGGTGCCCATGCTCTGATCGCGCTCATGCAGGCCGGCCAGCGCGTGGCCTATGTCAGCGATGCCGGCACGCCTGCCGTCTCCGACCCCGGGGCCCACCTCGTGCAAGCGGCCCAGGCCGCCGGCCTCACCGTCGTGCCCC
This sequence comes from Aquabacterium olei, assembly GCA_029279925.1. Lineage (GTDB taxonomy): Bacteria > Pseudomonadota > Gammaproteobacteria > Burkholderiales > Burkholderiaceae_C > Aquabacterium > Aquabacterium olei_A. The sequence goes on along the minus strand of JAJUHM010000029.1, from coordinate 11,543 downwards.
TGCCCGGGGCCAGCAGCGTCACCACCGCCATGAGCGTGGCCGGCGACACCGTCGCCCAGGGCTTCCGCTTCCTCGGCTTCCTGCCCGCCAAAGGCGCCGCCCGCCAGGCCCAGCTGCGCGAGGTGCTTGGCCAATCCTGCAGCGTGGTGCTCTTCGAGGCCCCGCACCGCATCGACGCCCTGGCCCGCGACCTCGTCGAGGTGCTGCCGCACGGCCGCCTCACGCTGTGCCGCGAACTCACCAAACAGTTCGAAGAGATCGCCACGCTGCCCGTGGCCGACTTCCCGGCCTGGCTCACCGCCGAGGCGCACCGCCAGCGCGGCGAATTCGTCATCGTCGTCCACGCCCAACCCGCCGAGGTGGACGAGACCCTGCTCACCCCCGCCCAGGCGACGCTCCTGCAAACCCTGGTCCAGCACATCCCGGTGAAGCAGGCGGCCGGTCTGTTGGCCGACGTCACCGGCCGGCCTCGCAAGGCCCTGTACGAACAGGCCCTGACCTACCGTCAAGCCGACGTCGCCGACTGACGCGACGGGCCCGCCTTGTTCCCGCGAGCAAGGGGAGGGGCAACCCGAGAAATCAGGGTTCACCACTTGTGACTTTGTGCACGCCTCGCATGACAGTGGAGCTGCCACGCGCCGAACCTGGCGCACTCACCGCGAGCCCACCATGATCTTGCCCCTCCTCCGTCGTGCCCTGACGGCGCTGCTGTTGATCGCCACCCTCTCCGCCGCCCATGCCGGCACCGCGGCGCAGACCCGCTACCCCATCGTGCTCGTTCACGGCTTCATGGGCTTCAACACCATCCTCGGCATCCCTTACTGGTACAAGATCCCCGAGGCGCTGCGCAAAGAAGGCGCCACCGTCTACATCGCCTCCGTCAACCCGTCTCAGGCCACTGAATACCGTGGTGAAGAGCTGATCCGCCAGATGCAGCAATGGGCCGCCCGCGACGGCGTGCAGAAGTTCAACCTCATCGGCCACAGCCACGGCGGGCCCACTGTGCGTTACGCCGCGGGCGTCATGCCCTCCATGGTCGCCAGCGTCACCACCGTGGCCGGCGCCAACTTCGGCTCCCAGGTGGCCGACCAGCTCGAAGCCAACATGACCCCAGGCGCCTTGTTCGAGCAAACCGCCACCGCCCTGGCCAAGCTGATCTCCTTCCTCAACGGCACCCCCAGCACCTCTGACGTCAACCTGCGCGCCGCCGTGGATTCGCTCAGCGCCACCGGCCTGGCCAAGTTCAACGCCCGCTTCCCTGTCGGCGCGCCGACCACTCCTTGCGGCAGTGGCCCCGAGGTCGCCGCCGTGGATGGGTATCCGATCCGCTGGTATTCCGTCTCCGGCACCTCGGTCAAAACCAATTTCTGGGACATCTCCGACACGCTGCTCGACACTTTCGCCTCGAAGTACTTCACCGAGGCGCACGACGGCCTGGTGGGCCGCTGCGCCAGTCACTGGGGCAAGGTCCTGAAGGACAACTACGACTGGAACCACCTCGACGAGATCAACCAGGTCTTCGGTCTGGTCGGCCGCAATGCGCCCAGCCCGCTGGCCTTCTACGTCCAGCACGCCAACCGCCTCAAGCAGGTCGGCCTGTAAGTCGTCTGTCCCCAGGACCCAGTCACGGGTCTTCTTGTGCCGACCATGAGCGTCACCCACCCCCCACCGCAGACACGCCGACCAGCCCGGATCGCCCGGATGCTGGTGGCGTTGGGGGCCGTCGGCGTGGTGGCAGTGGGCTGGGTTCAGTTCCGATACGTCCGTGAGGCCGCCCCCGTCACCGCCGAGCGCCCCACCCAGCGGGACGACTGGTTCAGCGCCCCGCATTCTGTCCCGGCGGACCCCGTCACCGCTCCGACCCAGCCCGGCCTCACCCCGGCGCAAACGCGCGAGCACCTGTTTCGCCGCGGCTCCCTCGCCGGCACCAGTCCCACGGGCGACTGGTGCGTGCGCGACGGGTGGCTCCAGCCCTGCGAGGCCTTGCGCCACCGCTTCGAGTACTACCTGCTGGCGCTGGGCGAGGTCACCGCGGCCGACCTCCGCGCCCTGGTCGCCGACGAAGTCACACGGGCGCACGGCAGCGCCCCTGTCGCCGACATCCTGGCCCTCTGGGACCGTCACCTCGCGCTGCGTGCCCATCCCTACCGCACGGTATTTGACCCCCACAACCTCGCCACCTGGCGTGCCCTGCTCGACGAGCAGCAGCGTGTCCGGCGCCAGATGCTGGGCGAAGCCTGGGCCCAGGCCTTCTTCGCCACCGAGGAAGTCGAGGCGCAGCGCGATCTGGCCCGGCTCGAACGCGGCGAGCCCTGGCCCACCGACCCCGGCCTGCCCGTGTCTCCCGCGCGTCCGGACAACCCGAGCGCGCCGCCTCAGGCCGCGCACAGCGAGCGCGTCGCCCGCTACGGCGCTGCTGCCGCAGACCGCCTCGCTCAGGCCGACGCCCAATGGTCTGACTGGTCCCGCCGCCTGCAGGCGGCACAAGCGGAGTGGGCTCGCCTGCAGTCCGCGCCAGAACTCTCGCCCGCCCTCCGCCGCCAGGCCATCGACGCCCATATCGAGGCCCATTTCCGCCCCGAAGAGCATCGCCGCGTCGCCGCCTTGCTCGCTCTCTGAAACGTCGGCAGGCGGGGCATCCCGCGCTCGTCGCGCAGCCACACGCTGCAATGCCTACAATGCGCCCATGATCGCCGTTGACGCCACCATCGCCCGCCTCCAGACTGCCCGTGAGCTGCTGCTCGCTCCCTACCAGCTGGACGAGTCCACCCTGCTCAAGGCCCTGCAGGTCATCACCGCCCACCGCGTGGACGATGCGGACCTCTACTTCCAGTACACCCGCAGCGAAGGCTGGAGCCTGGAAGAGGGCATCGTCAAGTCCGGCAGCTTCGGCATCGACCAAGGCGTGGGCGTGCGCGCCATCTCCGGCGAGAAAACCGCCTTCGCCTACTCCGACGACATCTCCGAAGCCGCGCTGCTCGACGCCGCCCGCACCGTGCGCACCATCGCCGCCGCCGGCCAAAGCCGCAAGGTCAAAGTGGGCGAGCCTCGCGTCGCCCCCAGTCGCACGCTCTACCCGGCCTTTGACCCCATCGCCTCGCTCGACAGCGCCGCGAAGGTCGCCCTGCTGGAAGACGTCGAGCGCCGCGCCCGCGCCAAGGACCCCCGCATCGTCCAAGTCATGGCCGGCCTCGGCTGCGAGTACGACGTTGTCATGGTCGCCCGCGCCGACGGCACCATGGCCGCCGACGTCCGCCCCCTGATCCGCCTCTCGCTCACCGTCATCGCCGAACAGCACGGCCGCCGCGAAGTCGGCTCGGCCGGCGGCGGTGGCCGCTACGACCTGGGCTACTTCAGCCAGGCCGTCACCCAGACCTATGTGGACCAGGCTGTGCACGCCGCCCTCGTCAACCTCGAGGCCCGTCCCGCCCCCGCCGGCGAAATGACCGTGGTACTGGGCAACGGCTGGCCTGGCATCCTCCTGCACGAGGCCGTCGGCCACGGCCTGGAAGGTGATTTCAACCGCAAGGGCTCCAGCGTCTTCTCCGGCCGCATCGGCCAGCGCGTCGCCGCCAAGGGCGTCACCATCCTCGACGACGGCACCATTCCGGACCGCCGCGGTTCGCTCAACATCGACGACGAAGGCCACGCCACCCAGCGCACCGTCCTCATCGAAGACGGCATCCTGCGCAACTACATGCAGGACGCCACCAACGCCCGCCTGATGAAGACCGCGCCCACCGGCAACGGCCGTCGCGAAAGCTACGCCCACCTGCCCATGCCCCGCATGACCAACACCTACATGTTGGCCGGCGACAAGGATCCGCAGGAAATCGTCGCCTCCATCGACCGCGGCCTCTACGCGGTCAACTTCGGCGGCGGTCAGGTCGACATCACCAGCGGCAAGTTCGTCTTCTCTGCCTCCGAGGCCTACTGGGTCGAAAACGGCAAGATCCAGTATCCCGTCAAGGGCGCCACCCTGATCGGCAATGGCCCCGACGCCATGACCCGCGTCAGCATGATCGGCAACGACCTGGCGCTCGACCCGGGCGTGGGCACCTGCGGCAAGGAAGGCCAGAGCGTGCCGGTCGGCGTCGGCCAACCCACGCTGCGCATCGAAGGCCTGACGGTCGGCGGCACCGCCTGATTTTTCACCGTCTCTGCACGCTCGCGCGCAGGGACAATTCGCCCCTTGCGATTTTTTGCAGGAAGTGCTTGACCCCGTGTCAGCTCCTCATGCATAATGCAAGGCTTCGCTGTTCAAGCGATCAATTTCGGCCTGGTTACCCTCGCTGGCTTGTTGTAAGACTCAAATTGCAACCGGCACGCGCTGCGGCAGGATTCACGAGGTTGTGAGCTTGTTCAGATCCGCCCGTTCTACGGGCCCAAGACTGACCGTTCGTTGTTGCGTAAGTGGTTTGCGCAGCCGATCGGGCCAAGTTGGGGTACACCATGATCCAAATGCAATCGCGACTTGACGTCGCTGACAACACGGGTGCTAAGAGCGTCATGTGCATCAAGGTGCTCGGTGGCTCAAAGCGTCGTTACGCCGGTATTGGCGACATCATCAAGGTCAGCATCAAAGAAGCTGCACCGCGTGGTCGCGTCAAAAAGGGCGAGGTTTACAGCGCTGTGGTCGTCCGCACTGCCAAGGGTGTTCGTCGTCAAGACGGCTCTCTGGTGAAGTTTGATGGCAATGCCGCCGTGCTGCTGAACGCCAAGCTGGAGCCTATCGGCACCCGCATCTTCGGCCCCGTGACGCGTGAACTGCGTTCCGAGCGCTTCATGAAGATCGTGTCGCTGGCTCCCGAGGTTCTGTAATCCCTCGGCGCAACGCAAAGGACAGCTCTTATGAACAAGCTCAAGACAGGCGACCAGGTCATCGTTCTGACCGGCCGTGACAAAGGCAAGCGTGGCACTGTGTCCGCTCGCGTGGATGCCGACCATCTGTTGGTCGAAGGCGTGAACGTTGCCAAAAAGCACGTCAAGCCGAACCCTCTGAAGGGCACCACCGGCGGCATCGTTGACAAGACCATGCCCATCCACCAGTCCAACGTGGCAATTTTCAACCCTGCTTCCGGCAAGGCTGACCGCGTCGGTATCAAGCTCCTGGAAGACGGCAAGAAAGTGCGCGTCTACAAGTCCAGCGGCGAAGAAATCAAGGCTTGAGGTCAAAAATGGCTCAAACACAAGCTCGCCTGCAGCAGTTTTACCGCGAAAAGGTCGTTCCCGACCTGATGGCCAAGTTCGGCTACAAGTCGATCATGGAAGTGCCGCGTCTGACCAAGATCACCCTGAACATGGGTGTCTCGGAAGCCGTGTCGGACAAGAAGGTCATGGAACACGCCGTCGGCGACCTGACCAAGATCGCTGGTCAAAAGCCCGTGGTCACCATGTCCCGCAAGCCCATCGCCGGCTTCAAGATCCGCGAAAACATGCCCATCGGCTGCATGGTCACCCTGCGCGGTGCCACCATGTTCGAATTCCTGGACCGTTTCGTCACCATCTCGCTGCCTCGCGTTCGTGACTTCCGCGGTATCTCGGGTCGTTCTTTTGACGGTCGCGGCAACTACAACGTCGGCGTCAAGGAACAGATCATTTTCCCGGAAATCGAATACGACAAGATCGACGCCATCCGTGGTCTGAACATCAGCATCACGACGACGGCCAAGACCGACGACGAAGCGAAGGCTCTGCTGGCTGCTTTCAAGTTCCCGTTCAAGAACTGAGGTACATCGTGGCAAAAGTATCCTTGAAGCAACGCGAAGAAAAGCGCGAAAAGCTGGTTGCCAAGTACGCACAAAAGTACGCCGAACTGAAGGCCATCATTGATGACGCCAAGAAGTCGGAAGAAGAGCGTTACGCTGCCCGTCTTGAGCTGCAAAAGCTGCCCCGCAATGCCAACCCGACCCGTCTGCGCGCTCGCTGCAACCTGACTGGTCGCCCCCGTGGCACTTTCCGTCAGTTCGGTCTGGGTCGTACCAAGATCCGTGAATTGGCTTTCGCTGGCGACATCCCCGGTGTCACCAAGGCGAGCTGGTAATCCCAGCAGGGCACGAACAGGAGTTATCCCATGAGCATGAGTGATCCCATCGCCGACATGCTGACCCGCATCCGTAACGCACAAATGGTCGACAAGACCAGCGTTTCGGTGCCGTCGTCTAAGCTGAAAGTCGCGATCGCCCAGGTCCTGAAGGACGAAGGCTACATCGACGGTTACACCGTCACTGGCGAGGCTGCCAAGCCTGTGCTGGAAATTGCACTGAAGTACTACGCTGGTCGCCCGGTCATCGAGCGCATCGAGCGTGTGTCCCGTCCCGGTCTGCGCATCTACAAGGGCCGTCACAGCATTCCTCAGGTCATGAATGGCCTGGGTGTCGCGATCGTGACGACCCCGCAGGGTGTGATGACCGACCGCAAGGCTCGCGCTGCCGGCATCGGCGGCGAAGTGCTCTGCTACGTCGCCTGATAGAGGAGCATCGCAATGTCCCGCGTTGGAAAAATGCCCATTGCCGTCCCTCAAGGTGTGGACGTCAAGATTTCCGCTGAAGCCGTCACCGTCAAGGGCGGCAACGGCACCCTGAGCCTGCCGATCAATGGCCTGGTCACCGTCACGCAAGACGGCGCCACGCTGAAGGTCGCGCCGGCCAACGACACCGCTGAAGCCAATGCCATGTCCGGCACCTTCCGCGCCCTGCTCAACAACACCGTCAACGGTGTGAGCAAAGGCTTCGAGAAGAAGCTGACCCTGGTTGGCGTGGGTTTCCGTGCCCAGGCTCAAGGTCAGAAGCTGAACCTGTCGATCGGTTTCTCCCACCCCGTGGTGAAGGACATGCCGGCAGGGATCAAGGTCGAGACCCCGTCTCAGACCGAGATCCTGATCAAGGGCGCCGACCGTCAGGTCGTCGGCCAGATCGCTGCCGAAGTGCGCGCGTTCCGTCCGCCCGAGCCTTACAAGGGCAAGGGCATCCGCTATGCGGACGAGCGCGTGGTCCTGAAAGAGACCAAGAAGAAGTAAGGAGCTGATTCATCATGGCATTGAGCAAGAAGGAACAGCGCCTGCGTCGTGCACGTCAAACCCGTGCCCGTATCGCTCTGCAAGGCGCCGTGCGTCTGACGGTCACCCGTTCGAACCTGCACATCTACGCCTCCGTCATTTCTGGCGACGGCAGCAAGGTCATCGCCACTGCGTCGACCGCCGAGAAGGAAGTGCGCGAGCAGGTCAAGAACGGTGGCAACGCTGCCGCTGCAGCCCTGATCGGCAAGCGCATCGCCGAGAAGGCCAAGGCCGCTGGCGTCGAGAAGGTCGCATTCGACCGCGCTGGCTTCCAATACCACGGTCGCATCAAGGCCCTGGCTGAAGCCGCGCGTGAAGCCGGCCTGCAGTTCTAAGCCGCGTCGGCAACCGGAAGGAATTTCAAATGGCTAAGTTTCAACCCAAGGTGGCAGACGAAGGTCGCGACGACGGTCTGCGCGAAAAGATGATCCAGGTGAACCGCGTGACCAAAGTGGTCAAGGGCGGTCGGATCATGGGTTTCGCAGCCCTGACCGTGGTCGGTGATGGCGATGGCCGCATCGGCATGGGCAAGGGCAAGGCGCGTGAAGTGCCGCTGGCCGTGCAGAAGGCGATGGACCAAGCCCGTCGCAACATGCTGAAGGTCTCGCTGAAGAACGGCACCGTGCACCACAACGTGACCGGCGAACACGGCGCAGCCAAGGTGCTGCTGGCTCCGGCTCCCGCCGGTACCGGCATCATCGCGGGCGGCCCGATGCGCGCTGTCTTCGAAGTGATGGGCATCACCGACATCGTCGCCAAGAGCCTGGGTTCTTCGAACCCCTACAACATGGTTCGCGCCACGTTCGACGCTCTGGCCAAGGCCACGACCCCGTCGGAAGTCGCTGCCAAGCGCGGTCTGACTGTTGAACAAGTGTTCAACTGATCGCTGGAGAGCTGACATGAGCGAAAAGAAAACCGTCACCGTCAAGCTGGTGCGCAGCGTGATCGGCACCAAGGCCGACCACCGCGCCACCGTGAAGGGCCTGGGCCTGCGTCGGATGAACAGCACTGCTGTCCTGGAAGACACGCCCGCCGTGCGCGGCATGATCAACAAGGTCCGCTACATGGTCGTGGTGCTGTAAAGCGCCTGACTCTGGGGAATACCATGGAACTCAATAGCATCAAGCCCGCCTCGGGTGCCAAGCATGCCAAGCGCCGCGTCGGCCGCGGCATCGGCTCCGGTCTGGGCAAGACCGCTGGTCGCGGTCACAAGGGTCAGAAGTCGCGTTCGGGTGGCTACCACAAGGTCGGTTTCGAAGGCGGTCAGATGCCGCTGCAGCGCCGCCTGCCGAAGCGCGGTTTCAAGTCGCACCTGCTGAAGTACAACGCCGAAGTCACCCTGAGTGAACTGCAGGCTCTGGGCGCCGCCGAAGTCGACGTCCTGGTGCTGAAGCAAGCCGGCCTGATCCCCCAACTGGCCAAGGTGGTCAAGGTGATCAAGTCGGGTGAACTGACCAGCAAGGTCGTGCTCAAGGGCATCGGCGCCACCGCCGGCGCCAAGGCCGCGATCGAAGCCGCTGGCGGCTCGCTGGCTGAATAAGCCGGACAACCGTCGGCAATTGCGCAAGCATTGAACGTCAAAGCCTGAACAGGACTCAGCGTGGCAACCTCTCCCTCTCAACTGGCACAAGGCGGCAAGTTCGGCGACCTCCAACGTCGTCTGGTCTTCCTGCTGCTGGCGCTGGTCGTCTACCGCATCGGCGCGCACATTCCCGTGCCCGGTATCGACCCGGCCCAGCTGCAACAGTTGTTCCAGGGGCAGCAGGGCGGCATCCTGAGCCTGTTCAACATGTTCTCGGGCGGAGCGCTGTCGCGCTTCACCGTGTTTGCGCTGGGCATCATGCCCTACATCTCCGCGTCCATCATCATGCAGATGATGGGCTATGTGGTCCCCACCCTCGAAGCCTTGAAAAAGGAAGGTGAGGCAGGGCGCCGCAAGATCACCCAGTACACCCGTTATGCGACGCTGGGTCTGGCACTGTTCCAGTCCTTCGGTATCGCAGTGGCCCTTGAAGGCACGGCGGGCCTGGTGGTCAACCCGGGTTTCGGCTTCCGCATGACCACGATGGTCAGCCTGACGGCCGGCACCATGTTCCTGATGTGGCTCGGTGAGCAGATCACCGAGCGCGGTCTGGGCAACGGCATCTCGATCCTGATTTTCGGCGGCATCGCTGCGGGTCTGCCTGGTGCGCTCGGCGGTCTGTTCGAGCTGATCCGCACGGGTTCGATGAGCATCCCGGCTGCCATCTTCATCGTGGCCCTGGTCGTGGCCGTCACCTACCTGGTGGTGTTCGTCGAACGGGGTCAACGCAAAATTCTGGTGAACTACGCCAAGCGTCAGGTGGGCAACCGTGTCTACGGTGGTCAGTCGTCGCACCTGCCGCTCAAGATCAACATGGCCGGTGTGATCCCGCCGATCTTCGCGTCGTCGATCATCCTGCTGCCGACCACCGCTGTGGGCTGGTTCGCCACGGGCGACAGCATGCGCTGGCTCAAGGACCTCGCTTCGGCCCTGTCGCCGGGTCAGCCGATCTACGTGATCCTGTACGCCGTGGCCATCGTGTTCTTCTGTTTCTTCTACACGGCGCTGGTGTTCAACAGCCGTGAGACGGCAGACAACCTCAAGAAGAGTGGCGCGTTCATCCCGGGCATCCGCCCTGGTGACCAGACCAGCCGCTACATCGACAAGATCCTGGCTCGCCTGACCCTGGTCGGTGCGGTCTACATCACGGCCGTGTGCCTGCTGCCCGAGTTCCTCGTGCTGAAGTACAACGTGCCCTTCTATTTCGGCGGTACCTCGCTGCTGATCATCGTGGTCGTCACGATGGACTTCTGGGCGCAGGTGCAGTCTTACGTCATGTCTCAGCAGTACGACTCACTGCTGAAGAAGGCGAATTTCAAGGCAAATTGAGGCGGCATCGCCCCTTGATCTGCAGGAAGCTCTTCACAGAGGGGCTGGTTTTGCGGCAGAATGCTAGGTTTCGCATTCGCCGCGGCCGGGCCTTCTTGCTGGACGCGTCGGACAGACGGCTCCCTCTGGGGGATTCGGGTGTCTGGTGAGTGTCCGGCAAGGGCTTGAACAAGCGTCGTGCTCGCCTCGTGTTCCGGGCGAAGTGAGCTGGGTTTGGTGACCCCGGAAACGTGGGCGAATTTCCGCTGAGCATTCAGCGGTTCAGGAGAAGACCATGAAAGTCTCGGCATCCGTCAAGAAGATGTGCCGTAATTGCAAAATCATCCGCCGCAAGGGCGTGGTTCGTGTGATCTGCACCGACCCGCGTCACAAGCAGCGTCAAGGCTGATCGCCTGGCCGGGCGACACAAGCGTTCAGAGGACAGTTATGGCACGTATTGCTGGCATCAACATTCCGCCGCACAAGCACACCGAAATCGGTCTGACTTCGATCTACGGCATCGGTCGCACCACCGCGCAGAAGATCTGCGCAGCTGCAGGCATTCCCTTGGACAAGAAGATCAAGGAACTGACTGACAGCGACCTTGAGAAGATCCGTGAGGAAGTGGGTAAGCTCACCATCGAAGGTGACCTGCGTCGCGAACTCTCGATGAACATCAAGCGCCTGATGGACCTGGGCTGCTACCGTGGCTTCCGCCACCGTCGTGGTCTGCCCTGCCGTGGTCAGCGCACCCGCACCAACGCCCGCACCCGCAAGGGCCCGCGCAAGGCGATTGCCGGTAAGAAGTAATCGGGCTTCGTTTTCGAAAGAAAGTATCTATGGCTAAAGCACCTGCGAACAGCGCTGCCCGCCGTGTGAGCAAGAAGGTCCGCAAGAACATTGCAGACGGCATCGCCCACGTGCACGCTTCGTTCAACAACACCATCATCACGATCACCGACCGTCAGGGCAACGCACTGTCCTGGGCCTCGTCGGGTGGTCAAGGCTTCAAGGGCTCGCGCAAGTCCACGCCGTTCGCTGCCCAGGTGGCTGCTGAAGTGGCGGGTCGCGCTGCCCAAGAACAAGGCATCAAGAACCTGGACGTCGAGATCAAGGGCCCCGGCCCGGGTCGTGAGTCGTCGGTGCGTGCTCTGGCTTCGCTGGGCATCCGCATCAACTCGATCTCCGACGTGACGCCCGTGCCGCACAACGGCTGCCGTCCTCAGAAGCGTCGCCGCATCTGATCCGGCTCGAAACGGCCCGGGTTCTCCGCCGGGCCGGGTTCGCCCCTCGCACGGCCTGCTTGCAGGTCGGGCGAGTTTTTGCGTTGCGTGACCCCGACAAGCGCCCTGGCGCCCCGGGATCACAAAGACCTGCTTGCTATAATGGCAAGTTCTCTGCTGTTGCGGTGCGCATGGGCGCGCCGCAGCGGATCTGAAGCCCACCGTCTGCCCATCATCATCGGCAGACTCGCGTCGGTCAATGTCTCCCGCTGAGGAGCCAGGCTGACGTCAGACACATCACAAGGACACGACAAGTGGCACGTTACCTCGGACCCAAGGCCAAGCTGGCCCGCCGCGAAGGCACCGACCTGTT
>JAJUHM010000028.1 GCA_029279925.1 Aquabacterium olei | reverse complement strand
TCCTTCTTGCGGTCGACGATCTTCAGATAGCCACGCTCGTCCATCACCGCGACGTCGCCGGTGGCCAGCCACCCATCGGCGTCCAGCACCTTGGCCGTCTCTTCGGGACGGTTCCAGTAGCCCTTCATCACCTGGGGGCCCCGCACGCAGAGCTCGCCCGGCTCACCGATGTCGGCCCATGTGCCATCGTCTCGGCGGCAACGCACCTCGGTACTCGGAATGGGCACGCCGATCGAGCCCGTGAAGGTCGGCTGCTCCTTGGAGATGTCGACCGGCGCCTGGGTGACGATGGGCGAGCATTCCGTCAGGCCGTAGCCTTCGACGATCGAGGTCTTCGTGACCTGCTTCCACCGCTCGGCCACATTGCGCTGCAGCGCCATGCCCCCGGCGATCGAGAGCTTCAGCTTGGAGAAGTCCAGTTTGGCAAACGCCGGGTCATCCAGGAACGACGCGAACAGCGTGTTCACGCCCGTGATGCCCGAGAACTTCTCGTTCTTCAGGATCATCATCACGCGCTTGGTGTCGCGCGGGTTGGCAATCAGGATGTTGCGACCGCCCAGGGCCATGAAGATCAGGCCATTCACCGTGAGCGAGAAGATGTGGTACATCGGGATGAGCGTCACCACGGTCTCGGTCTCACCGGTCAGCTGTCCTTCCGCGAAAGCCAGCGCCTGCTGACAGTTGGCCAGGATGTTGCCGTGCGTCAGCATGGCCCCCTTGGCCACGCCCGTGGTGCCGCCGGTGTACTGCAGAAAGGCCAGGTCTTCGCGCACCACCTTCACCGGCTTGACGGCCACCGACGCTCCCCGCTTGAGGGCCTCGCGATACCAGACTGCGCCGGGCAGGCTGTAGGCCGGCACCATCTTCTGCACCTTGCGCAGCACGAAATTCAGTGCCCAGCCCTTGGGGTTGAACCAACCTTCGGCCAGCAGGTCACCGATCTGGGTCAGCACGATGTGCTTGAGCTTGGTCCCCTGCTTGGCTTCCTGCAGCGTCTTGGCAAAGGTCTCCATCACGATGATGACCTCGGCGCCCGAATCGTGCAGCGTGTGGTTCAGTTCCCGAGCGGTGTACAGCGGGTTCACGTTCACCACGATCGCCCCCAGTCGCAGCACGGCAAACAGCGTGACCGGGTACTGCAGCGTGTTGGGCAACATGATGGCGACACGGTCGCCCTTCTTCACGCCCAGGCTCTGCAGGTAGCCGGCGAAGGCCTTCACACGGCGCTCGAACAGGTCGTTCAGCATCTCGGTCCCGATGCTGACGAAGCCCGGACGGTGCCGGTACTTGTTGATGCACTCGTCGAAATAGTCGTTCAGCGACTGGTACTTGTTGACGTCGATGTCGTGCACGACGCCCTGGACATACTCCTTCAACCAGATCCGGTTGGTGGTGCCGTCAGGGTTGACGATGGATTGCGCGGGCTGGGGCACGGCTGCAGCAGAGGTGTTCATGCTTGACTCCAGGAAGGCCTGTCGCAATGCGGCAGGTGAAGGACTTCTTGACGAGACGGCGGAAGAATGTCCGCCGGGACTACCCTGGTGGGACGTCCCCGGTGCCCGCGCGCCCCTCGAGGTCACGCACGGACGTTCCAGGGGCGTGGCCGATCGGCCTCAGCGCTCCAGAATGGCGACCACGCCCTGGCCACCCGCAGCACAGATGGAGATCAGTCCGCGCCCGGAGCCCTTCTGCGCCAGCATCTTCGCCAGCGAGGCCACGATGCGCCCGCCGGTCGCGGCAAAGGGGTGGCCCGCAGCCAGCGAACTGCCGTTGATGTTGATCTTGCTGCGGTCAATCTAGCCCAGCGGCTTGTCCAGCCCCAGCCGATCCTTGCAGTACGTGGGATCTTCCCACGCCTTCAGGGTGCACAGCACCTGCGCGGCAAAGGCCTCGTGGATCTCGTAGAAGTCGAAGTCCTGCAGCGTGATGCCGGCGCGCTTGAGCATGCGGGGCACGGCGTAGGCCGGCGCCATCAACAGGCCTTCCTTCTTATTGAAGAAGTCGACGGCGGCCACTTCGCTGAAGGTGATGTAGGCCAGCACCGGCAGGTTGCGCTCGCGGGCCCACTCCTCGCTGCCCAGCAGCACGGCCGAGGCCCCATCCGTCAGCGGCGTGGAGTTGCCCGGCGTCAGGGTGCCCTGCCCGGGCGCCACCTTCTTGTCGAAGCAGGGCTTGAGCGAGCGCAGCTTCTCGACGGTCAACCCTTCACGCAGGTTGTTGTCCTTGGTGACGCCCTTGAACGGCGTCATGAGGTCGGCAAAGAAGCCGTCCTTGTAGGCACGGGACAGGTTCTGGTGGCTCAGAAAGGCCAGCTGATCCTGCTCCTCACGGGGAATGCCCCACTCGCGCGCCATCAGCTCGGCGTGCTCGCCCATGGAAAAGCCGGTACGCGGCTCGCCGTTTTTCGGAATGGCCGGCTTGAGCAGCATCGACGGACGGATCTTGGCCAGGGTCTTGAGTTGCTCGGCCGTGCTCTTGCCCCGGTTGGCCTCGAGCAGGATCTTGCGCATCTTCTCGTTGACGCCGATGGGGGCGTCCGACGTGGTGTCCACCCCGCCACCGATGCCGCACTCGATGTGGCCCAGGGCGATCTTGTTGGCCACCAGCATGATGGCCTCCAGGCCCGTGCCACAGGCCTGCTGCAGGTCGTAGGCCGGCGTTTCAGGCGAGAGCGTGGTTGACAGCACGGACTCGCGCACCAGGTTGAAATCCCGGCTGTGCTTCATCACCGCACCTGCGGCAACGTCGCCCAGGCGCTCGCCATGCAGGTTGAAGCGGTCGATCAGACCTTGCAGGGTGGCCGTCAGCATGTCCTGGTTGGACACGTGCGAGTACACCGTGTTGGAACGGGCGAAGGGGATGCGGTTGCCGCCGATGATGGCGACGCGACGAACGGTGTTCATGGACTACTTGTCTCCGAAAAGGGCGAGGCAGATCGACAGAGGGGCGTGTGCACTCAGTAGTGCACGCGGCCGCGAAGGTGGGGCTTGTCGCCCTTGGCATTGCGAACTTCGAACAGGGCGCCGTGCTCGTCACGGGCTGCCCACAGGGACACCCGTGCCGGCAGGAACAACGGGGTCTTGAACTCCACGGTGACCTCCGCCTGGTCGACCGCTTCCCGCGGCATCAACGTGGCCAGGGCGCGCGCCTTGGTCCACATGCCGTGGGCAATCGCCTTGCGGAAGCCCAGGAAGCGGGCCGTCAAGGCAGACAGGTGAATGGGATTGATGTCTCCCGAGACCCGGCCGTAACTGCGGCCGATGCCCGCACCGGCGTAGAAATCGGCCTGGTGTGCCAGCGGTGTGGGGTCGCTGAGGGCGCTTTCGTACCTCGGCCCCCGGGGATTGCGTACCCCCAGGCGCAGCAAGGTCCAGGTGCTCTCCCAGACTGCCTCTCCGCCCCGCAGGGCGCGGGCATGCAGCGTGAAAGCCTGGCCCTTGTCGTGGGCCAGCAGTTCACCGGTGTGCATCTCGATGCGCAGTTCGTCCCCGATCTGGATGCGCTTGAGCAGGCGCGCCCTGTTGGCCAGGTGGACGAGGCCCATGGCGGGCCACGGAAAGCGCCGTGAGCCGAACAGCATCATCGCCAGCGGGAACGCCTGCATGTGCGGATACAGCATCGGAACGCCGTGTGCCGGGGTGAAACCGCAGACCTTGGCGTACGCCGCAACATGCCGCGCCTCCACAACCACGCGAGGGCGAACATAGGTGACAGCCGGCAAGGCCTCGACCACCCCGGGTCGCTTGCTGGACGAGCGCAGGGCCCCCAGGTTCAAGGCGATGGGGCCCGGCAGCTTGTGGACTTCGATCGTCTTCATGGGCTGCCAACCAGGTCAGGCGCCGATGAGGCTTTGGCCGCACACGCGCACCACGTTGCCCGTGATGCCGGACGACGCCGGGCTGGCAAACCAGGCAATCGCCTCGGCCACATCCACGGGCTGCCCGCCCTGGCTCATCGAGTTCATGCGCCGGCCTGCCTCGCGGATCGCGAACGGGATGGCCGCAGTCATCTGCGTTTCGATGAAGCCGGGCGCCACCGCGTTGATGGTGATGCCGTACTCGTTGAAGATGGGCGCACACGCCTGCACCATGCCGATCACGCCGGCCTTGGAGACCGCGTAGTTGGTCTGCCCCATGTTGCCGGCGATGCCGGAAATGGACGACACGCAAACGATGCGCCCTCCGCGCTTGAGCGCGCCGGAGGTGACCAGCGCCTCGTTGATCCGCTCCTGCGTCGACAGGTTCACGTTGACCACGAGTTGCCAGAGGTGCTCCTTCATGTTGGCAATCGTCTTGTCGCGCGTGATCCCGGCGTTGTGCACGACGACATCCCAGCCACCGTCCGCCTTGGCTGCGTCCACCAGCTTCTGGGGCGCGTCGTCGGCACCGATGTCCATGGCGATCGCCTTGCCGCCCAGCTTGCGGGCGACGCTTTCCAGCGGCTCCTTGGCCTGAGGCACGTCAAGGCACACCACGTCGGCCCCTTCCCGGGCCATGACCTCGGCGATGGCCGCGCCGATGCCGCGCGACGCCCCCGTCACCAGCACCTTCATGCCTGCGAGCGGCTTGCTCCAGTCGGCCGGCGTGGCCGACACCCCCACCGGTGCGCCAATGCGGATGACCTGCGCCGACACATACGCCGAGCGGGGCGACAGCAGGAAGCGCAGCGTGGACTCGATCTGGTCCTCCGCGCCCTCGGCCACATAAACGAGTTGGGCGTTGCTGCCCTTCTTCAGTTCCTTGCCGAGGGAGCGGGTCAGGCCCTCCAGCGCACGCTGGATCGCAGCCTGGCGCGGCGACTTGCACAACTCCGGCGGACGGCCGAACACGATGACACGACCGCATGGCAGCAGAGACCTCGCCGCGTCATGGAAAAACCAGTACAGGGCGTCCGACTGTGTGCTGTCGGTCAGGCCGGTGGCGTCGAAGACGAGGGCCTTGACCTTTTCGCCCGGCTTGCCGTTGTCACCCCAGCGGCCGGTGATCAGCCCGGCCTTGTTGGCCACGCTGACCCACTGCGGCA
Source organism: Aquabacterium olei (assembly GCA_029279925.1). Taxonomy (GTDB): domain Bacteria; phylum Pseudomonadota; class Gammaproteobacteria; order Burkholderiales; family Burkholderiaceae_C; genus Aquabacterium; species Aquabacterium olei_A. The sequence continues at coordinate 11,741 of JAJUHM010000028.1, read as the reverse complement.
GGCGCTCGTGCGCCAGCGTCTGGGCACCGATGCGCTGCAGCGCGCCCGCCAGCGACTCCAGCAAGCGAGGCTCGCCGCCCCCGCCAACCAGGACGGATCCCTTGACCACCGGTTGCCCAGGTTGATAGCGGTCGAGTTGCAGCGGCTTCGGCAAGCCCAGGGCGTTGACCAGCTTGGCGCCCACGGCCGAGTTGGCGAAGTCGATGTATCCGTCTTTCATGTGTCTCACTCATCGTTGTGGCAGGCGGGCGTGGACAGCCTCGGCCCCGCCGGTTGGCGAAGCGGCGCGGCACACCGCCACGCCAGGAAAACCGACCACCCTGATGGAGACAGGCCGGCGCGTTCAATCCGTGACCGCCACCCCCGGGGTGTTGACGATCGAATCGAACAGGTTGGTTTCAGCCGCCCCGGGCAGCGGCGCCTTCAACGCAGCCACCATCAGGGAAGCCAGCCGGGACAGGATCAGCGCTTCGTTGTCACCGCTGCCCTGCGTGAATTCGCGGATCACGCGCTGGGTGTTGCCGGCAGCAAGGATGCTGGCCAGCGCGCCCATCGCAAAATTCAGCCGGAAGCCCAGGTCATGCCGCTCCAGCTCGGGCAGCGTTTGCTGGAAGGCGGAAAAAAAGCGCCCGAGAATCTGGATGTAATGCGTGTTGATGAAATCGCGCACCACAGGCGAAGGATCGGTGTAGGCGCGGCCGAGGAAATGCAGGTACCGATCCGCAAACGGGGCGTCGCTGCGGTAGATCCGCACCGCCGGCAGAAACATCGCCACGAGCACGTGCTCACAGGTCAGTCGGTCCCCCAGCGCGGCCTCGAATGTGTCGAGCATTGCCAGGCGCTGCTCGTTGAGCGGGTCGAGCCGGCGCGACAGCACAGCCTGGATCAGCGCGTCCTTGCTGCCGAAGTGATAGTTCACCGCCGCCAGGTTCACCCCGGCGGCGCTCGTGATCTGTCGCATCGACATCGACTCGAAGCCGCCCGCGACGAACAGGGTCTCGGCGGCATCGAGGATGCGGGTTTTGGTGTCGGCTGGCGAAAGCCGCGCGGTGGCCTGAGCAGGCATGTCGGTCTCCACAGGACGAACGTTTCAAACGTCCGTTTCAGGATCGGTGCAATGGTATGCGAGACGAGCGGCTTGTGCACGCCGTCTTTGCGCGAATGGGGGCTGCACCCCGGGACTTCGGGGGGCAACGGTCTATTTTGACGGGCATTCATCCCATGTCTTCCCCAAGTCGGAGGGGGAAGAACGGCCGTTTCGCCACAGGGGGCATCCCGGAGGCGCACAAAGTGGGTCGGCCGCTACAGTGATTGGCTTCCACGACCTTGTCGACACGCCATGGCCACCATCCTCTACCTCACCCAGATCCAGTTCGAGTTCGGCGCCATCCGGCTGCTGGCCAGCGAGTGCGAGCGTGTCGGCATCCGCCGCCCGCTGATCGTCACCGACGCCGGTGTGCGGGCTGCCGGGGTCCTGCAGAAGGCGCTGGACGCCCTGCCTGGCTGGCCCGTGACCGTCTTCGATCAGACCCCGCCCAACCCCACGGAAGCCGCCGTCCGGGCCGCGCATGCCGTCTGGGAGGCCGGTCAGTGCGACGGCCTGATCGCGGTGGGCGGCGGCTCCAGCATCGACCTGGCCAAGGGCCTGGCCATCATGGCCACCCACCCGGGCCCGTTGACCACCTACGCCACCATCGAGGGCGGCTCACCGAAGATCACCGAGCGCGCGGCGCCCCTCATCGCCGTGCCGACGACCGCCGGCACCGGCAGCGAGGTGGCCCGAGGAGCCATCGTCATCGTGGACGACGGCCGCAAGCTCGGCTTCCATTCCTGGAACCTGATGCCCAAGGCCGCCATCCTCGACCCTGAACTGACCCTGGGGCTGCCTCCGATGCTGACCGCGGCCACCGGCATGGACGCCATTGCGCACTGCATGGAGACCTTCATGGCGCCGGCCTTCAACCCGCCGGCCGACGGCATCGCACTGGATGGCCTGGCACGGGCCTGGTCCCACATCGAGCGCGCCACCCGCGACGGCAGCGACCGCGAGGCCCGTCTCAACATGATGAGCGCCTCGATGCAAGGCGCCATGGCCTTTCAGAAAGGCCTGGGCGTGGTGCACAGCCTCAGCCACAGCCTGGGCGGCGTGAACCCGCGACTGCACCACGGCACGCTCAACGCCCTGTTCCTGCCCGCCGTGCTGCGTTTCAACGGAGAAGCCGAGTCGGTTCAGAAGGAGCGGCGACTCGACCGCATGGCGCACGCCATGGGCCTGTCGTCCGGGTCCGACATCCCGGCGGCCATCCGCGACCTGAACGCCCGTCTGGGGCTGCCCACCGGGCTGGCCGCGGTCGGTGTGGAGCGCGACTGGTTCGATCGCATCATCGCCGGCGCCCTGGCCGATCACTGCCACAAGACCAATCCGCGCATCGCCACGGCGGACGACTATCGCGCGCTGCTGGAAGACTCGATGTGATCCGGTGAGCTGCCGCGAGCCTGCTCCCGCGTCACCATCACCTGGTCGATGCGGAAGTTGTCCACGTCCATCACCTCGAAACGGAATCCGCCCCAGCTGACGCTGTCCGTGCGGCGGGGAATGCGACGCAGCATCACCATCAGGAACCCGGCCAGGGTTTCGTAGTCGTCCTCGTGCGGCAGGTGGTCCAGACCGAGCGCGCGCAACACATCGGGGATGGGGGTCACGCCGTCAATCAGCCACGAATTGGCGTCACGCTGCACGATCTGCTCCTCGTCCAGAGGGGACACGAGGCTGCCCATCACCGTGCTCATCACGTCGTTGATGGTGATGATGCCGACCACCAGGCTGTATTCGTTGACGATGACCGCGAAGTCTTCGTGGGCCTGCCTGAACTGGCTGAGCATCTCGGACAGCGTGAGCCGGTCCGGCACGCTGAGCACCTTGTTGATCAGGCCATCCGCGCGCAGGTCGATGGGCTGGGCGTTGAGCACCCGGTTGAGCAGGTCCTTCGAATCGACATAGCCCAGTACGTGGTCGATGTCGCCATCGCACACCAGGTAGGTGGAATGCGGGTACTGCGCGATGCGCGCCTTGATCAGGGCCTCGCTGTCATCCAGCAGGAAGTGAACGACGCTGTCGCGCGCCGTCATGGCGCTGGTCACCAGACGCGTGTCCAGCTCGATCACGTTCTCGATGACGCGGTGCTCGGCGCCGGCCAGCACACCGGCGTCCGCACCGGCCTGCGCCATCGCCAGGATGTCGTCCGGCGTGATGGCATCGTCGCGTCGCTCGGGCAGGCCCAGCAGCCGGAACAGCCGGTCGGTCAGGCCGCTGAAGAACCACACGATGGGTTTGAAGAGCAGCAGGAACAGGCGCATGGGCGCCACCACACGCACGGCCACCTGCTCGGGCGCGTTCATGCCCAGACGCTTGGGGAAGAGGTCGGCCAGCAGGATGAACAACCCGGTGACCAGCACGAAGGACACGAACACGCTGACGGTGTCTGCCCGCTCGGCGCCCAGCGGCAGCCCGCTCAGCAAGGGCCGGATCAAGGGAGAGAACGCCCCCTCCCCGACGATGCCCCCCAGGATGGCCACCGAGTTCTGCCCGATCTGGATGACGGTGAAGTAATCACCCGGCTGATCCTGCACGGCGAGGACCGCACCTGCGCGGTACTCGCCCTGCTCGAGCATCTGCTTGAGGCGGAGGCGACGGGAGGCGGCCACCGACAGTTCGGCCACCGAGAAAAAGGCACTGGCGGCGATCAGTGCCGCGATCAACAACAGGCTGCCAGATGACACATCCATGAGCCACAGTGTACCGAGGCCCGCGCACGGCGGGCGACCGCCACGTCAGAGGGGCTTGACGCGCTCGGGCGGACAGCCTTGGGCCAGCCACTCCACCCACTCCGCGGCCATGCGTTCGCTTTCGGCCACGGCGCGTCGCCACACCGCCACGCGCTCGTCGAAACCCAGGCGCACGAAATCGTTGCGATCGGGCAGCTTGCCGCCCGGCAAGGTCTTCACCCACGCGGGATCCGGCGCAAGCAGGATGACGTTGTCCAGCATCGGGCTCGCGCAATGCCGCCAGCGCAGCCCCTTGTCCAGCCAGCCCGGGATCACCTGGCGCTGAAAGTGGGGGTACAGCACGAGGCCATCCGACATGCCGGCGTAGGGCCAGTGCAGGTGGTAGTCCACCAGGCCGCCGTCCCAGTGGGCGCCGGCACGGGCACCCGGAATGTCATGCACGGCCTCCAGCACGAAGGGGATGCTGCAGGACGCCTGCAGGGCGGGCAGGAAGTTGCCTTCGTCCAGTTGCACGTGGCGCGTCGGCAAGTCGTCCAGCCGGACGGGCAGTGGCTCCCCGGGGGTGGAGAACACCGTGCGTTCCAGCAGCGCCCCCACCGCACGGCGGCTCAGCACATTGCCCAGCGCCAGGCCGCCGAACCCGAACGCGCGCCGCGGGCTGGTTTCGCGGGCCAGCACGTGCCGGCCGCGCGCGGTCAGCACATGCAGGCGTCGGCGGCGGTGAGACAGGACCTGCCCCACCCGGTCGGCGAAGAAATCGGCCAGCGACTGCGCAAACCGCGAGCTGACCTGACGCGGCGTGGGTGCCTTGCGCGGCGGCTCGGGGTCATAACACTGCAGGATGTAGGCCTCGGCCAGATCCAGAAAGGCGCGGTCCACCTCCGGCATGGCTGCGGCCGCCATGCGCCATGCACCAATGGACGCCCCCACCAGGTGAAGTGCGTCCGGCGCGTCGTCGCTCAGCCACTCGCCGAACAGCTGCCGGTCGAGGTGATGCAGGATCAGGCCCTTGGGGCCGCCGGCCGCCCCCGGCACCAGACGGATGTCCCCGGGCCGCAGCCCCTGGGATGTCAGGTGGGCAAGGGCCTTCGGGCCGGCGTGGATCGACAATGCAGACATGCTGCAAGGATAGCGGCGTGCCGTGCCGCTCAGCGCTTGGTCTGCAGCTTGGCGAAGGCGGCCGCCATGGCCGACTGCCCTGCGGGCTGAGATGCGCCGCGCTGCCCGGCCTGACGCTCGTTGCGCGCAGCCGGCCGGAAGCCGTTGTCTCGCCCTGCCCCGCCGCCGGCCTTCGGCCCCGTGGCCGCATCGAGCTTCATCGTCAGCGAGATCCGGTTGCGCGGCAGATCGACCTCCAGCACCTTGACCTTGACGATGTCGCCCGTCTTGACCACCTCGCGGGCGTCGGTGACGAACTTGTTCGACAGCTGGCTGACGTGCACCAGGCCGTCCTGATGCACCCCGAGATCGACGAAGGCGCCGAACTGGGCCACGTTGCTCACCGTGCCCTCCAACACCATGCCTTCCTTCAGGTCCTTGATGTCTTCCACGCCGTCATTGAATCGCGCCACCTTGAAGTCGGGGCGAGGATCGCGGCCCGGCTTCTCCAGTTCACCAAGGATGTCCTTGACCGTGATCACACCGAACTTCTCGTCGGCGAACAGGTCGGGCTTGAGCGCCCGCAGCACGTCGCTCTTGCCGATCAGGTCGGTGATGGCCTTGCCCGTGTGCGCCAGCATCTTCTCGACCACCGGGTAGGTCTCGGGGTGCACGCCCGAGATGTCCAGCGGGTTGTCGCCATCGCGGATGCGCAGGAAGCCCGCGGCCTGCTCGAACGTCTTGGCGCCCAGCCCCGCCACATCCAGCAACTGCTTGCGGTTGCGGAATGCGCCATTGGCATCGCGCCAGCGCACGATGCTGTTGGCCACCGCGGTACTCAGCCCGGACACCCGCGCCAGCAGCGGCGCCGAGGCCGTGTTGAGGTCCACGCCCACACCGTTCACGCAGTCCTCCACCACGGCGTCCAGCGTGCGCGCCAGCTCGCTCTGGTTCACATCGTGCTGGTACTGGCCCACACCGATGCTCTTCGGATCGATCTTCACCAACTCCGCCAGCGGGTCCTGCAGGCGGCGCGCAATCGACACGGCGCCGCGCAGGCTCACGTCCAGATCCGGCAACTCCTTGCTCGCGAACTCGGAGGCCGAGTACACCGACGCACCGGCTTCGCTGACGACCACCTTCTCGATCGCCGTGCCGGGCGCCATCTGCTGGATGCGCTTGATGAGGTCGCCCGCCAGCTTGTCGGTCTCGCGGCTGGCCGTGCCGTTGCCGATGGCAATCAGGTTCACGCCGTGCGTCGCGCACAGCCGGCCCAGCGTGTGGATCGATCCTTCCCAGTCGCGCTTGGGCTCGTGGGGATAGACGGTGGCCGTGTCCAGCACCTTGCCGGTGTCGCTCACCACCGCCACCTTCACCCCGGTGCGGATGCCCGGGTCCAGGCCCATCACCACGCGCTTGCCCGCGGGCGCGGCCAGCAGCAGGTCACGCAGGTTCTCGGCGAACACCTTGATGGCTGTGGCTTCAGCCTGCTCGCGCAGGCGGGCGAACAGGTCGCGCTCCAGGCTCAGGCTCAGCTTCACCTTCCACGTCCAGGCGATGCACTTGCGAATCAGGTCGTCACCCGGTCGCTTGCTGTGGCTCCAGCCCAGGTGAATGGCGATGCGCCCTTCGGCCATGGTGGGCTTGCCGGGCACCACCTCCTCGTCCACGACCAGCTTGGCGTCCAGGATCTCTTGCGTGCGGCCGCGGAACACGGCCAGCGCGCGGTGCGAAGGCACCGTGCGGATCGGCTCGTCGTAGTCGAAGTAATCGCGGAACTTGGCCACATCCGGGTTGTGCTCGTCCTTGCCGTCCATCAGCTTGGACTTGAACAGGCCCTCGGCCCACAGCCAGTCACGCATCTTGCCGATCAGCGTGGCGTCCTCGGCCCAGCGCTCCGACAGGATGTCGCGCACCCCATCCAGCACCGCGAAGGCGTCGGCAAAGCCGGCTTCCGCATTGACGAAGGCCTGCGCCTCGGCGTGCGGGTCCAGCGTCGGATCGGCGAACAGCTTGTCGGCCAGCGGCTCGATGCCCGCCTCGCGGGCGATCATGCCCTTGGTGCGGCGCTTGGGCTTGTAAGGCAGGTACAGGTCTTCCAGCTCCTGCTTGGTGGGCACGGCTTCGATGGCAGCACGCAGCTCAGGTGTCAGCTTGCCCTGCTCCTCGATGCTCTTGAGCACGGCTGCGCGGCGGTCTTCCAGCTCGCGCAGATAGGACAGCCGGGCCTCGAGCTCACGCAGTTGCGTGTCATCCAGGCCATCGGTGGCTTCCTTGCGGTAACGGGCGATGAAGGGCACGGTGGCGCCCCCATCCAGCAGTTCGACGGCGGCATTGACCTGGGCAGGCCGAACCTTCAGTTCGGCCGCCAGTTGCATCAGGATCTTGTCCAAGCGGGCACCCTGCAAAAAGAGAATCTGAGAAACGGTCGGAAACCACGTGCCGCACGCCCTGCAGGGCCCCCGGCCCCGCCGCGCCATGCCGCACGATCAAGGCGGCGCAGTTTGCCACAGCGATGGCAGGCCGCTCTCCACCACGGGGCGGCCCGCGGATCGGGGACAATACACGCCGCGCGGCACGCCAGTGCTGCGCCGCATCGCCGACCAACCCGTTTCACGCCACATGGCCCTGATTCCCTACTTCCTGCCCAAGTCCGTTCTGTTCTCGATGGACCCGGAGGCCGCGCACGACCTCACCATCGGCGCCCTCGCCCGCTTCCATAACTCGCCTCTGGCCTGCCTCTGGGGCTCGCGCCGGGTCGAGGACCCCGTGGAAGTCGCGGGCCTGCGCTTTCCCAATCGGATCGGCATGGCTGCCGGGCTGGACAAGAACGGCCGCGTCATCGACGGCCTGGGGGCCATGGGTTTCGGTTTCGTGGAAGTGGGCACGGTCACGCCCAAGCCGCAACTGGGCAACCCCAAGCCGCGCATGTTCCGCCTGCCCCAGGCTGACGCACTGATCAACCGACTGGGCTTCAACAACGAAGGGCTCGACGCCTTCCTGTCCAACGTCCGGCAGGCGCGCTTCCGGCAGAACGGCGGCATCCTGGGGCTGAACATCGGCAAGAACGCCGCCACCCCGATCGAGCATGCGGTAGACGACTACCTGATCGGCCTGGAAGGTGTCTTCCCCCATGCCGACTACATCACCGTCAACATCTCCAGCCCCAACACCAAGAACCTGCGCGCGTTGCAGAGCGACGAGGCGCTGGATGCCCTGCTCGGCCAGCTCCAGGAGCGCCGCCAGCAGCTGATCACCCGCCACGGGCGGACGGTGCCGATGTTCGTGAAGATTGCGCCCGATCTGGATGAAACCCAGGTCGGCGTGATCGCGGCCACCTTGCAGAATAACGGGATCGACGGTGTCATCGCCACGAACACCACCATCTCGCGGGACGCGGTCAAGGGCCTGCCCCACGCCGAAGAAACCGGCGGCCTCAGCGGGGCCCCGGTGCTCGAGGCCAGCAACCAGGTGATCCGCCAGCTGCGTGCGGCACTCGGCCCGCGCTACCCCATCATCGGTGTGGGCGGCGTGATGTCTGCTGCCGATGCCCGTGCCAAGCGCGATGCCGGCGCGGACCTGGTCCAGATCTACACCGGTCTGATCTACAAGGGCCCGCAGCTTGTGGAAGACTGCGCCCGCGCCCTCAAGCTGGGTTGATCGGATCGGCCGCGCGCAGGCCGTTGTCGACCAGTTGCTGGGCGCGCTCGGCCACCAGCTGGCATTCTTTGGCCGTCACGTCCAGCGCCCGCGCATAACGCGTGGCCGCTTGGTGCATGAGCGCGGCGCCACGCGGGCCCGAGGCGGCCTGCGCCTCTGCGAGTTCGTTGGCCAGACTGGCCACAGCGCGCAGCGACTCCTCTGCACTGGCCGGACGCCGCACACCTGCGCGGGCGCCGAGCGGGCGAGCGGCCTGCACGATGCGATCGCTCAACCCCCAGTGCTTCAGCACGGCGACGGTGAGCTCGTCCAGGTTGATGCCCAGTACGGCACTGACGGCCGCCTCCTGGGTCATGCCCGGCGTCGGGCTGCCACCCGGCTCGGCGGGCGGGGCAGGTTGCATCAGCCGGCCGATCTGAATGCCCTCATCCGGAAAGTGATAGAGCACCAGCAGCCAGCCCAGCTTCTGCGAGCAGGCGGCCACATAGGCCTCTTCGTCGCTCACATTGAAGTTGAAGGGGATCAGCAAGCGCGCCATGTGGCCCGCGAGGCTCGCCTGGCGCAAAGCCCGCTTGAGCGCCACGCTGGCGCCATCCTGCTCGGCCAGGTCCTGCCGAGCCTGGAGGGCGCCGGGCCACGCCCGCACCATTCCGCTGACCCGCCGCAGGCCGTCCTGCCCCAGCAGCACGATGGCCCGTGACAAGGTGCCCACCGCCTCGTCTTCGGCACGCTTTCGGTAGGCCGCGAGGTTGACTGCACGCAGCAGCTCCCACGCCAGGGCCGGGTTGCGCGCCACCACGTCCACCAGGTCATCCACCCGCAGGCCGTCCATGCCGCCCAGGGCCTGCTGCAGGCTGCGGTCTGTCCCGGGACGCGACGGCAGGCTGCCGACCGCATCGAGCCGATCCAGCAACAGGGCCAATGGCCCACCGGTGTCCTGCGCATTGGTCTTGATCCAGCCCTGCAGGGCACTCAACAGCGTGCGCGCATTCAGATAGCGCTGGCGCTGCTGACGGTCGGTGGCGCGGTTCACGATCGCGCGCAAGGTCTCCGGCACCGGGCTGGGCGTCGTCCACGGCAGTCGGACGATCTCCAGTCCGATCCGGCCCGCCGCGCTGCCCAGGTCCGGGTCATCGAGCGCGGGATGCCCCGCCAGCACGCGGTGCATCAGCAGCCCGCACATCAGAATGTCGCGCTCGGACGCCGCGCGGACCTCGTCGCGGCTCCAGGCCGGCTTGGCCTGGGCCCCGCCCTGCGTGGCGGCCAGCCCCACGGACAGCCCGAACAGGCGGGCGTGGCCTCCTGCGTCGATCAGGACGTTGTGCAGGCCGATGTCGAAATGCGCCACCCCGGCTTCGTGGGCATACGCCAGTCCTTCGACGAGGTCGGCCATCCACCCCGCCACCTCCAGCACGGCCGGTGCACCGCCCCCCTGAAGCCGTTCTGCCAGTGTGACACTGCCATGCGGGCGCTGGCACACCACGAACGGCCAGCCGTCGTGGGCGCCGACCTCCGTGACCTCGGCCAACCTCGGGTGCTTGAGCCGCGCCGCCACGAGGGCATCCTGAGTCCAGGCGTCGCGCTCGGTCGCCGTCGCGGGCCGCGCCCTTGGCACACACAGCAGCATGGTCTCGTCGACCCGCGGATCCCGTGCGAGCCAGGTGCTCGAGGCCATGCTCCGCCCCAGCATCTGATGCAGCTCGAAGCGGCCGAACTGGCGAGGCGCGGTCTGCGCCGGGGGCTGGGCAAGGGCCATGGCAGAGGGCAAAGCTGAGCGTCCTATGGCGACAATCCGAAGGGGTTATCCGATTGCACACCAGGTCGATACAGATTGAAACGTTCATGAGGCCCCAGATCCCGGCTTTATTTCCCGGCGAACCGCTTGGGCGTCGCGGGGTGGGGGTGGGTTCTGGCTATCACCCTGATTGAACAAGGTATGGCCCGACGCGTCAGGCAGTGTGCAGGTTCTGTGTCAGAATTGTTCCACTCCAGTCGTGAGGGACATGCTTTTTTTGTCCGACGCGGCGCCCCGAGGATCCTCCCCATGAGCAGCGACCTGATCAAACATATTACCGACGCCTCCTTTGACGCCGATGTCCTGCAATCCGCCCAGCCCGTGCTGGTGGATTACTGGGCCGAATGGTGCGGCCCCTGCAAGATGATTGCCCCCATTCTTGATGAAGTGGCCAAGGACTACAACGGTCGCCTCAACGTGGCCAAGATGAACGTGGACCAGAACCGCGAGGTTCCGGCCAAGTTCGGCATCCGCGGCATCCCCACCCTGATGATCTTCAAGGGTGGTCAACTGGCCGCCACGAAGGTGGGCGCCCTGTCGAAGGCGCAGCTCACGGCCTTCATCGACCAGCACCTGTGATTCACGGACGGTTTTCGTCCCTATAATGCGGGCACCGCTCGGTTAATCGGGCGGTGTTCGTCGCGCCAGGGCAGCAGCCCTGGCTGGCACGCTTACCCGGTCGGGCATCCTTTTCAGGGTGTCTGCAGCCCGGCACGATGCCACGACAAACATCCTGTCGACCAGCCAGTCCCGAACAGGCTGATGTCATTCCCAATCCTTCTGTCTTGCCTGCCCGCCCGCTGATGGGCTGTGGTCTGCTCAGGCATACACAGGATCGTTCAGGGTTCCATCCATGCACCTGTCCGAATTGAAGGCCTTGCACATCTCCAAACTCGTGGAGATGGCCGAAGCCCTCGAAATCGAGAACGTCTCTCGCATGCGCAAGCAGGAGTTGATGTTCGCCATCATGAAGAAGCGCGCCAAAGCCGGCGAGCAGGTCTTCGGTGATGGCGTCCTCGAAGTGCTGCCTGACGGCTTCGGCTTCCTGCGCTCGCTCGATACCAGTTTCCTGGCCAGCACCGACGACATCTACCTTTCGCCCAGCCAGGTTCGCCGTTTCAACCTGCACACCGGCGACATGATCGAAGGCGAAGTGCGCGTGCCGAAGGACGGCGAGCGCTACTTCGCTCTGGTCAAGGTCGACACGGTCAACGGGCTGCCGGCCGAGGTCAACAAGAACAAGATCATGTTCGAGAACCTGACGCCGCTCTTCCCGGAAGAGCAGTTCAAGCTCGAGCGTGAAAACGTCAAGAGTGACGACAACGTCACCAGCCGCATCATCGATCTGATCGCCCCGATCGGCAAAGGCCAACGCGCCCTGCTCGTGGCCCCGCCCAAGAGC
>JAJUHM010000027.1 GCA_029279925.1 Aquabacterium olei | reverse complement strand
GGAGGTGCTGGGCGTGAACAGCCCGGCCCAGCTGGCCGACCTGGAGCGCCGTTACCAGCGTGTGCAGGCCGAACGCCTGATGACCGCGGGTGTGCGCTTGGCCGACCCGGCGCGCTTCGATCTGCGCGGCACGCTGGCATGCGGGCAGGATGTCGAGATCGACGTGAACTGCGTGTTCGAAGGCCGTGTGGTGCTGGGAGACGGCGTGCGCATCGGCCCGAACTGCGTGGTCCGCAACGCCGAGATCCGCGCAGGCGCGGTCATCCACGCCTTCACCCACATCGACGGCGACGCGCAAGGCGCCACGGTGGGCGAGGGCGCGCTGATCGGCCCGTTCGCCCGGTTGCGCCCGGGCGCCGAGCTGGGCCCCGAGGTCCACATCGGCAACTTCGTGGAAGTGAAGAACAGCACGCTGGCCCGCGGCGCCAAGGCCAACCACCTCGCCTATCTGGGCGATGCCACCGTGGGTGAACGGGTGAACTACGGTGCGGGCGCCATCACCGCGAACTACGACGGGGCGAACAAGCACCGCACCGTGATCGGCAACGACGTGCACGTGGGCTCGAACTGCGTTCTGATCGCGCCCGTCACGCTGGGGGAAGGCGCCACCATTGGCGGCGGCAGCACCGTGTCGAAAGACGCGCCGGCCGGCCAGTTGACCGTGGCCCGCGCCAAGCAGGTGTCGCTGTCGGGATGGGTTCGCCCCCAGAAAACAAAGCGCTGATTCGGGCGATGGTCATCACCCTGCGGCAGCCGCTACCATGCTGACCGCAGCACGACCAAATCCAGGATGACCTTGTCTTTGACCCATTACCAGCGCCTGAAGGTGGCGCCCGATGCACCGCCTGAAGTCATCCGGGCTGCTTACCGGGTGCTGGCCGCCAAGCTGCACCCGGATCGCAACGGGGGCGGTGCCGGCGGGCCTGGCGACGCCATGCACGCCCAGATGGTGGCGCTGAATGCGGCCTACGAGGTGCTGATCGATCCGGCGCAGCGCGCGGCATACGATGCCAGCCTCAAGACGGCCCAGAGTCGTTCTGCACCGGTGGCGGCGGCCGAGGCCGAAGCCCATGACGAGGACCGAGGTGGCCCGCCCACGCGGGTGGACATGGAGTGGCTCACGCCCAGTCTGGTGGACGAGCCGCGCTGGTGGCCCCCCACGCCCCGGATGGCTGCTGGCGGCGGCGCCGCGCTCCTGCTCATGGGAGTGCTCCTGGGGGCGTGGGTCTGGCAGGTCAAGACGCAGACCCAGATGGACCGCGCCCTGTCCGATCACTATCTGGCGCTGCCCGCCTCGGCAGAGGCCGTGGCCGCCGAACCGCAGCGACCCGCCGTGGCCACGACCGAGCGCGCATCCGTCTCGTCGGCCTCCACCCCGGTGGCGTCTTCGGCGCCTTCAGAGGTGGCCGTCGGCAACACCGTGGCGTCGGTCGATCTGGGGCCCATCGTGGCCGGCCGCCGGCAGCCCACGGTGGAAGAGCTCTCGCGCATGACCGACGAGCAACTGCTGCAGGTGCTGCCCATGCTCGACCGGCCGCCCGGGGCTTCTCGCTCGCCGGCCGTCATCCGGGCCGAAGCGCAGCACATGCTGGATGGCAAGCCGCTGAGCCTTCGCACGGACAAGCACCTTGTGGATCCGCTCGCACCCGAACCGGGAGCCTCGGTGCCCTGACACCACTGGCCGCGCCCGTTCAGGCCACCTGGCTCAGGTCTGGTCGATGGGCAAGGGCCATGTGGCGCCGAATTTGGCCCGTTTCGTCGCAAAAAACGCCCGCACATTGCGCACGTGGCGGTCTTCGGTGAACAGCCGCTGGGCCAGCGCCTGGTAGCCCGGCATGTCGGGCACCTGCGCCACCAGCACGAAGTCCGGCCCGGGCGACACCCGCCACACCTGCTGCACGGCCTCGTCGGCCACGGCACGGGCTTCGAACGCGTTCAGCGCTTCCTGGGTCTGCAGGTCCAGGCTCACCTCGGCGATGACGCTCAGGCCGTGGCCCAGCGCCTCGGCCATGCGCGCCGGCGACAGCAACGCCACTTCCCGTTCGATCACGCCCAGAGTGCGCAGCCGGTGCACGCGCCGGTGACAGGTGGCCGGGGCCAGCCCGGCCTTCTGCGCGAGGGCATGGTTGGACAGGCTGGCGTCTTCCTGCAACAAGCGCAGCAGGCGCAGGTCGATGTCGTCGAGTTCGATGGCGGGCATGGTTGAGAGATTCTCTCTCGAAAATGCATCTGGATGAGCGAATAAATCAATAGTCACCTTCTGTGGAAGAGTGTTTCAGAACGAAGTGAAAAGTGGTGCGACATTTCATTCCCATCTCGTTACGATGCGCGCAGTGCCTGGGTGCACAGGAGTAAGACAGACATGTGTGGCATCGTCGGCGCCGTTGGGGCGCGCAACATCGTTCCGGTTCTGGTGGAAGGCCTCAAGCGCCTGGAATACCGTGGCTATGACTCGTGCGGCGTGGCCGTGTTGCAGGACGGGGCCTTGCGCCGCTCGCGCAGCACCGAGCGCGTGGCCGAACTGGCCGCCCAGACGCGCGACGAAGGCATCGACAGCCCCCTGGGCATTGCCCACACCCGCTGGGCCACCCACGGCGCGCCCGCGGTGCACAACGCGCACCCGCATTTCTCGCACGGCCCCGGTGCCGATGCCGCCCAGAACCGCCCGGGCCGCATCGCCCTGGTCCACAACGGCATCATCGAGAACCACGAGGCCCTGCGTGCCGAACTGCAGGCCAAAGGCTATGTGTTCCTGAGCCAGACCGACACCGAGGTCATCGCCCATCTGGTCGATCACCTGTACGACGGCGACCTGTTTGCCGCCGTGAAAGCCGCCACCCTGCGCTTGACAGGCGCCTATGCGATTGCCGTGTTCCACCGGGAGGAGCCCCAGCGTGTGGTCGGCGCCCGCCAGGGCTCGCCGCTGATCATGGGCGTGGGCGGCGCGGACGACACCGAGCGCTTCCTGGCCTCGGACGCCATGGCGCTGGCCGGCGTGACCGACCAGATCGTGTACCTGGAAGAAGGCGACGTGGTCGACCTGCAGCCCGGCCGCCACTGGATCGAGCACCGCGCACCCGGCAGCGCCGAGCACCAGCGCGTGGACGCCGCCGAGCGCCCCGTGCGCACCGTGACGGCACACAGCGGCGCGGTCGAGTTGGGCCCGTACCGCCACTACATGCAGAAGGAAATCTTCGAGCAGCCGCGCGCCATTGCCGACACGCTCGAAGGCGTCGAGGCCATCACGCCCACGCTGTTCGGCGCCGAAGCCGAAGCGGTGTTCAAGCAGATCGACCGTGTGCTGATCCTGGCGTGTGGCACGAGCTACTACTCAGGCTCGACCGCGAAGTACTGGCTGGAGTCGATTGCGAAAATCCCGACCAATGTGGAGATTGCCAGCGAGTACCGCTACCGCGACAGCGTGCCCGATGCGCGCACGCTGATCGTCACCATCAGCCAGTCGGGCGAGACGGCCGACACGCTGGCAGCGCTCAAGCACGCGCGCAGCCTGGGCATGGAGCACACGCTGACCATCTGCAATGTGGCCACCAGTGCCATGGTGCGCGAATGCAAGCTGGCCTACGTGACGCGGGCGGGCGCCGAGATCGGCGTGGCCTCGACCAAGGCCTTCACGACGCAGCTGGCCGGCCTGTTTTTGCTGACGCTGACGCTGGCCAAGCTGCGCGGGCAACTGAGCCCCGAAGCCGAAGCCGAGCACCTGAAGGACATGCGCCACCTGCCCGCCGCGCTGCAGGCCGTGCTGGCGCTGGAGCCGCAGGTGATGGCCTGGGCCGAAGCCTTTGCGCGCAAGGACAACGCGCTGTTCCTGGGCCGCGGGCTGCACTACCCGATCGCGCTGGAAGGCGCGCTCAAGCTCAAGGAAATCAGCTACATCCACGCCGAGGCCTACCCGGCCGGCGAACTCAAGCACGGCCCGCTGGCGCTGGTGACCGCCGAGATGCCGGTGGTGACCGTGGCCCCGAACGACGCGCTGCTGGAAAAACTCAAAAGCAACATGCAGGAAGTGCGCGCGCGGGGCGGCGAGCTGTATGTGTGCGCCGACGGCGACACGCACATCCAGGCCGAGCCGGGCATCCACGTGATCCGCATGCCGGAGCACTATGGCGCGCTGTCACCGATCCTGCACGTGGTGCCGCTGCAGTTGCTGGCGTATCACACGGCGTGTGCACGGGGGACGGATGTGGACAAGCCAAGGAATCTGGCAAAGAGTGTGACGGTGGAGTGAGGGCGGCGGCTCTTTACCTGTTCTTTGCCATTAATGTCCGAGACATTCCATCGATGTCTGAGACATGCCTGCATTGCGTAGCGCCTGGCTAAGTCAGGTGCTACGCCGTGGACATGGATGCGCTACCCCAGGCCAATATGGGCTTGGGTAACCAGGCACCCCTGCTGACGCGTTTGCGGACTTCCGCCCTGTAGCGGTCTGGGGCAGGCGGCCTCTTTCGTTTGTGCCGGGTCTGATTGCAGTGCAGGCAAGCTGCGACGATGTTGGATAGGCCGTCACCGCCGCCCTCACTTCGAGGTATCAGGTGTTCAGCAGTGCAGCGCAAGGCCGATGGCCCAGCAGGTCCATCTAGCCACATGCGCAGGCCGCAGTAGTAGCACTTGCCGCATTGGCGATCGAAAGCAGTTCTTCTTGAGCGTTGGATTTGATTGGACATGGGGACTCCGTAGTGGAAAGTCCCCGCGATGGTTAGAACCTCTGTACGGGCATCGGGGCATTGCGCCTTGCCGACGGTGCTGCAGAAGATCTGACAGCGGGTTCAACCTCCCGGTTGAACGCATCCCTAGTTTGCCAAACAGCTTTGCTGGTTGCAAGCTATGGCAGATCGTGTTGTGCTGCCTCTGTACCTGCCCATGGCGTGATCGGTCTGCAACTGGGCATCCTCGGACTGGCGTTCACGCTGCAAGCCGCAGTCCTTTTCGGTCTGCTGGCTTGGTTCGCCGGCCCCATCGGCGCTGGCTTAACCGACGGCCCCGTGCAGGAGTGTGGCTCGATCGGATCGCCGGCCTAGTATTCGTGGCACTGTGACTGCGCATGGTGGTGAGCCGGTAAGGCTGTGCCACCCTCGTTCAGTTCCTACACGTCCAAGCCTGCAATTGCACCAAGCTCCACAGTTCAATGACCAGTAGGGTTGAAGGATTGGAGCGAGCGGCAGCAATGGGTCGGAAGCAGACACGACGCCCACCGTGAACGACAGCAACCAGCTTTTAGCTGTCCCTACTTCGTCCCTGGCACTCGATGCATATCTCTCCTGGCTGCTCAAGGTTTAGTTGGCATGGCGGCTAACGCTGGCGATACGAACCCTTGATCCGTCAAGGCCTTCACCACGCCGCGCAACAGCATGTTGTGAGTGAAGCCAAGGGTGTACTGCCGCGCGCCCTCGCGCACGGGCTGCAGCATGCCGCCCTCGACCAGTTTGCGTATCTGGTACGTGCGCTGACCCGCATTCAAGCCCGGCATGGCGACCTCCAGATCGCCCGCCTTGACGGTGCCCGCGCGGATGGTGGTTTGCAGCACGGCTTCTTCCTGTGCGGTGATGAGCTGACGCTCACGCGCGTGGGCAAGGGCCGGCAGCAACACAGTGTTCTGCAGGTGCCCATAGTCGGCCAGACGGCTGACCTTTTCCAGCTCGTCACGGATCCCGCTGAGGACGTAGGTGCACCATTGTTCCAGCTTGTCGGGCTCGCCCGAGTCCGCTTCTGACAACATGGCGTAGTAGCGATGCCGGTCCGCGCAGAACACAGCGGCCGGGTTCAGCAGCCGGCCGGCTGAGCTGACCTGAAATCCGTACTTGATCAGCATGGCGTAGGTCAGCAGGCGCACGACGCGGCCGTTGCCATTGCTGAAGGGGTGGACCCAGGCGAAGCGGTGGTGAGCCAGGGCCACCTTCATGAGATCGTATTTAGGTGGATCAGGCTGGTTGATGAAGGCCACCAGTTCGGCCATGTAGCCGGGCACTTGTACCGGGTCAGGCGGCAGATGCTCGGCCTGTGCGATGCGCACTGGCCCGGCGCGGTAGCTGCCGGGGGTGCGGTCACCTTCACGCTGCAGGCCTTCAACCGTGGTGGCATGCAAGCCGCGGAGCAGGTGTTCGCTCAGCGGGGTACCCGGCTCCACCGCCGATTCCACCTGACGCATGGCCGCTTCGATGTTATCGATCTCCCTCAGTGATTCGGTGCCGGCCTGAGCGGGGGTGACCTTCGCCTCGACATAGTCGGCCAGCGTGGTGTGGTTGCCTTCGATGCGGGCGGAGGCGAGGCTTTCCAGCAAGTGGAAAACCTCTTTGAGCTGCAGGAAGACCGGAGCCGGTGTGCTGCCGCGGATTTCAAGCCGCCGCAGGTGCTCCAGGTCGGTCAGCACGTCAAGCAGCGGCGAGTCGAAGCGCGGGTTCAGCAACTGCAGTTCACGATGAAAGAACTGGGGCATGATCGTTCAAGATCTTGAATGGAGACGAGATCTTATCTTTAAGTCTTTTCGAAAAGTCTTTTTGCGTCAAAGACTTGGCCGTCGTTTGAGTGATTCGATAAGTTGAAAGATCATCGACGGGATCTTGAACGCCGACGCCAGGCAAGTGGAATTCGCGCTGTGCACGTCAGAGGTCTCCGCATGGCACCCGTGTTCAAATCCCCGCTGTTCGCGAAAAGACCCATGGACAACCAACCCCACAACCCCCTCCACGGCGCCACCCTCCAGCACATCGTGGAATGCCTGGCCGACCACTATGGCTGGGCCGAGCTGGGGCACCTCATTCCCATCCGCTGCTTCACGCATGACCCGAGCGTGGGGTCCAGCCTGAAGTTCCTGCGCCGCACCCCGTGGGCGCGCGCCAAGGTCGAGGCGCTTTACGTCGAGACGTGGTGGCGCTCGCGCGGCGGCCAGGCCTGACGCCGACGCCACGCCGCCCTCCTGATCCGCAGTTCACGTCATCCCATGTCTTTCACCCCCACCGTTTCCGACCACTGGATCACCCATCCGCAAGGCCGCCTGTTTGCGCGCCAATGGACGCCGCCCGCCGATGCCGAAACCGGCGTGCCGCTGGTGCTGCTGCACGATTCGCTGGGCTGCATCGAGCTGTGGCGCGGCTTTCCCGAGCTGCTGTGCCGCACCACTGGCCGCCGCGTGGTCGCGTACGACCGCATGGGCTTCGGCCGTTCGGACGCGCGCCCGGCCCGGCCCAGCCACGACTTCGTGGCCGAAGAGGCCCGCCTGTACCTGCCCCATGTGCGCGAGCATTTGGGTGTGGGCCGCTTTGCGGTGCTCGGCCACAGCGTGGGCGGCGGCATGGCCATCAACGTGGCAGCCACCACGCCCGAGTGCGAGGCGCTGATCAGCATCGCCGCACAGACCTTTGTGGAAAACAAGACGCTGGACGGCGTGCGCGCCGCCCAGGTGCAGTTCTCGGACCCGGCCCAGGTCGACCGCATCTCGCGCTACCACGGCCCCAAGGCACCCTGGGTGCTCGATGCCTGGATCGGCACCTGGCTGGATCCGGACTTTGCCGGCTGGACGCTGAACGGCGCGCTGGCCCGCATCACGTGCCCGGCGCTGGCCATCCATGGCGAGGACGACGAGTACGGCAGCCCGGCGCACGCGCAGCGTGTGCAGGAACACAGTGCCGGCCCGGTGCAGCTCGACATCCTGCCCGGCGTGGGCCACGTGCCGCACCGCGAGCAACCGGACGAGATGGCCCAGCGCATTGCCCGCTTCCTGTCGGCCTGACGAGGGCGGGGCATGAGTCGGGAAACGGCCGTGCTGCCGCTGTTGTGCGTGCTGGCCTCACTGCTGTCGCAGTATGTGGGCGCGGCATCGGCGAAGGCGCTGTTCCCGCAGGTGGGCGTCGAAGGGGTGACGGCGCTGCGCGTGGCGATCTCGGCCGCGATCCTGATGGCGCTGTGGCGCCCGTGGCGGCAATGGCCGCCGCGCTCGGCGTGGCGCGACCTGATCCTGTACGGCGCGATGCTGGGGCTGATGAACCTGAGCATCTACCGCGCGATGGCGCGCATTCCGATCGGTGTGGCCATTGCCATCGAGGTGACCGGGCCACTGACGGTGGCCTTGCTCGGCTCGCGTCGGTGGCGCGATGTGCTGTGGGTGGCGCTGGCCGCGGCCGGGCTGCTG
This sequence comes from Aquabacterium olei, assembly GCA_029279925.1. Lineage (GTDB taxonomy): Bacteria > Pseudomonadota > Gammaproteobacteria > Burkholderiales > Burkholderiaceae_C > Aquabacterium > Aquabacterium olei_A. The sequence continues at coordinate 9,159 of JAJUHM010000027.1, read as the reverse complement.
ATGCTGCTGCCGCTGGGCGGGCAGCAGGCGCTGGATCCGGTGGGCGTGGCGCATGCGGCCGCCGCAGCCGGTTGCTGGGCGCTCTACATCGTGTTCGGCAAGCGCGTGTCGGCCTTGCCGGGCGCGCAGGCGGCAGCGTGGGGCATGCTGGTGGCTTCGGTGCTCATCGTGCCGCTGGGCGTGGCGCACGCAGGCGCGGCCCTGCTGTCGCCCACGGTCTGGTGGACAGGCCTCACGGTGGCCGTGATGTCGGGTGCTTTGCCCTATTCGCTAGAGATGCTCGCTCTGCGGCGTCTGCCGAGCTCGGTCTTCGGGCTGCTGGTCAGCGCTTCGCCTGCGGTGGCGGCGCTGGTCGGGTTCGTCATGCTCGGTGAGCAGTTGACCCTGCTGCAGTCGCTGGCGGTTGCCTGTGTGGTGGCAGCCTCAGCCGGCAGCGCGTGGTGCGCTTCGGCGTCCCGTTCGGGAGCCTGAAGAGCGCACCACGGTGTGGCGCATCCGGTCAGCCGGGCTGACGCGGATGCGGTGGGGCTCAGTAGCCGCGGCCGCCGCCGTAGCCACCGCGGTTGCCACCGCCGCCGCCGTAGCTGCCACGGTTGCCGCCGCCGAAGCCACCCGGACGCTCTTCGCGGGGGCGGGCTTCGTTGACGACCAGGGCGCGGCCTTCGAACGATTGGCCGTTCATGCCGTTGATGGCGGCCTTGGCGTCGTCAGCAGAGCCCATTTCCACGAAGCCGAAGCCCTTGGAGCGGCCGGTGTCGCGGTCCATCATGACCTTGGCCGAGGCCACATCGCCGAAGCGGGCAAAGTGTTGCTGGAGGTCGTCGTCGCGCATCGAGTAGGGCAGGTTGCCGACGTAGAGTTTGCTGTTGCTCATGGTGAGTCTTTCAATGTCAGTGAAATGCCGCTGGAGTCGGGTGACCCGGCTGGCATGGGGTTTCAGTGGAATGCCGGAGACCGGCGTGGGGGTCAGAACCGGCGGCGCGGTGCCGACGGAGCGCCGCCACTGCGCGGCTCAAGGTGTCGGAAGGTGATACGGCCCTTGTTCAGGTCGTAGGGCGACAGCTCGAGAGAGACTTTGTCGCCCGCCAGGATGCGGATACGGTGTTTGCGCATCTTGCCGCCGGTGTAGGCGATGAGGCTGTGACCGTTCTCCAGCGTCACGCGAAAGCGGGAGTCGGGCAGCACTTCGTCCACCTGTCCGCGCATTTCAATCAGTTCTTCTTTGGCCATGGGCGAATTCCTTTCGAATGGGGGTGGCGTTGCCGCGTCACGCGGGCAGCGCGGGTTGCTGGAGGTAGCCCATGCCCTGCGCGAGCGCGTACTGCGCGGCGGCTTGCGGGGTGGGAAACAAGGGGGTAAACCGGAACACGCGGTCATGCGTGCCGGAACCGTGACCACTGCAAATGGACAGGGAGGCGGCAAAGCGGCCGCAGTCCGTCTGTCGGGTCACGGGAGAAAGCCGGTATCGGCCCACCGTGCAGGTGTGAGAGTCAGGAGAAATCAAGTGTGAGGTCAACGGGTGCACGCAGCATTCCGCGCGCAATGGACCGGTGGCGACGAGGTACGTCCGTCGTTCGGACCGTGATGGAAACAGATCAGGATCTCGTCGGTGGCCGCAAGGGGCGACGGGATCGATGAGCCAGACGAAGCTTGCCTGGGAGGGCAGGCGGATCGCGTGAGAGGACCGGCTCTGCCGAGGATGCGGTGCAAGGGCGACCGCAGTGCGACGGCTGCTGCGGAGGTAAGCGAGACTGCAGCAAGCTGAGACCATGATAACAGCGTTCGCCGAATCGTGCTGATGTTTCTGTCAGCCGAAAGGATGACCCTGCTAGCATCGTCCGATGCTGACCCCTGAACAGATCTTCGGCTTTCTGCTGGCGGCCGTCGCCATCACGGCGGCGCCCGGGCCCGACAACCTCATGGTGCTGGGCATGGGCATGTCGAAGGGGCGCCTTCAGGGGGCAGTGTTCGGGCTGGGCTGTGCGCTGGGCTGCCTCAGCCACACCGTGCTGGCTGTGCTGGGCGTGAGCGCCGTGATCGCCGCTTCGCCTGTGGCGTTCACCGCGCTGCGTTTGCTGGGCGGGGCTTACTTGGTGTGGCTGGGCGTGCAAAGCCTGCGCAGCCGTGGCGGCGCTCAGGCGGTCCAGCCAGGGGCAGCCGATGCCAAGCTGGGCAGCCTGTTGCTGCGCGGGGTTCTGGCCAATGCCATCAACCCCAAGGTTGTGCTGTTCTTCCTGTCTTTCCTGCCGCAGTTCGTCGTGCCCGCGCAGGGGCAGGTGGCGGGGCAGACGGCGTTGCTTGGCGTGCTGTTCACGCTGCAGGCCGCCGTGTTGTTCGGCCTGCTGGCGCTGTGTGCCGGTTCGGTGGGGCGCTGGCTGCAGCGCCGCCCGCACGCCGGCGCCTGGCTGGATCGCGTGGCCGGTGTGCTCTTCATTGGGCTGGGCGCACGCCTGATGTTTGTCCGATGATCCAAGGTCACCAGTCCTGATCGTGGCGAATCTGTCGCGAAATGGCCGGCTTCCGGGCCGGTGCGCCTGCATGCCCTTCATTTGACGGGAACAATGGCCGAATACGCAGGAGTCGGTGTGTCAGGCGCCGCGTGCCCTTCACCCCCGTCCCGTTTGGCAGTCCACCCATGCACCAGAAGAAGAAAGCCGTTCTGTTCGCCTTGATCGGCACGGTCGTGGTGCTGAACCTGTTCGTGGCGGGCCTGTTCAGTTATGCCTTGAGTGCCTCGAAGGAACGCAAGGAACAGGAGGTGCGCACCACGGTCGAAAACCTGGCCTTGCTGCTCGACCAGACGGTCACGGGCCAGGCCCGCGAAATCAACCTGTCGCTGACCCAGATCCAGGCCGAGCTGGAGCAGGACCTTCGTCAAGGCAACTTCGGGCGCAATGCCGAGCGGGTGGCGATGCTGTCGTCGCACGAGAACTGGCTGTCCAAGGTGGCCGAGATCCGGGTGACCGATGCCCGTGGCACGGTGCTGTTCGGCCACGGGGTCACGCCAGCCATCCACGTGAGTTACGGTGACCGGGAGTTCTTCGGCATCCACAGCCGCGAGCCCGGGCGTGGGTTGGTCAGCAGCAAGCTGCTGGAGGGCCGCATCAACAAGCGCTGGGTGGTGGTGTTCTCACGCCGGTACAACCACCCGGGGGGGGCGTTTGCGGGTGTGATCACGGCGGCCGTGCCGGCGACGCACTTCGAGAAACTGCTGTCCGGCCTGCAACTGGGCGCCCACGGCATTGCGCTGATGCGCGACATGGACCGCACGCTGATCGCCCGGGTACCCCCGCTGGACGCGCCGGCGGGGCGCACCGGCCACCGTGGTGGCTCACGCGAGGTCACCATGGCCGCGGCCTCCGGTGTCCCGACCGCCACGTTCTACAGCAACAACACGGCCGATGGCATCAACCGGACGAACGCCTATCGCAAGCTGTCACTGATGCCGGCGTTTGTGGTGGTCGGTCTGGGTGAGGACGATTACTTGGCGCAGTGGCGCACCGATGTGCATGAAGCCATCATGCTGTCCGCCACGTTCTTTGTCGTCACGCTGTGTGCCGGCGGGCTGCTGTGGGCGGCCATGGCGGCCCACGATCGCGCCATCCGGCGCAGCGAGATCCTGCTGCGGCACGCCAGCGACGGCATCCACATCGTCGATGAACACGGTGAGGTCATCGAGGCCAGCGATGCGTTCTGCCGCATGCTGGGCCTGCCGCGTGAACGGGTCATCGGGATGAAGGTGGCGCAGTGGGAGGCGGTGCTCACCGAGGCAGAGATCCGCGAGAAGATCGCGCTGGTGCAGGCGTCCAGCGGGGTCCACACCTTCGAGTCGGTGCACCGCGACAGCACTGGAAGGACCTATCCGGTCGAGATCACGTCCTGCCCGGTGATGCTGGACGGGCGCCGCGTCGTGTTCACGTCGGCGCGGGACATCACGGAGCGCAAGCATGCCGAGCAGGCGCAGCGCATCGCGGCCACGGCTTTCGAGTCGCAGGTCGGCATGCTGATCGCAGACCGGGATCAGGTCATCCTGCGCGTGAATGCGGCCTTCACCGAGGTGACCGGGTTCACGCCTGAAGAGGTGGTGGGGCGCACGCCCCGGTTGTTTGCCTCAGGGCGCCACGATGCGGCCTTCTATGCGGCCATGTGGGACGATCTGCACACGCAGGGCTCATGGCAGGGCGAGATCTGGAACCGGCGCAAGAGCGGCGAGGTGTACCCGCAGGCCCTGTCCATCGGTGCGGTCCGGGACGAGGCTGGCAATGTGACGCACTACGTCGCGACCTTCATCGACCTGACGTCGCGCAAATCGTCCGAGGAGCAGGTGCGGCAGCTGGCCTTCTTCGATCCGCTGACCCGGCTGCCCAACCGGCGTCTGCTGATGGAGCGGCTGGAACGGGCGCTCCGCGACTGCCACCACCACCACAGCAAGGGCGCCTTGCTGTTCGTCGACCTGGACAACTTCAAGTCGGTCAACGACACCGCGGGCCACCACGAGGGTGACCGCCTGCTGGAGCAGGTTGCCGGGCTGTTGCTGCACTGTGTGGACGAGAAGGACACGGTGGCCCGACTGGGCGGCGACGAGTTCATCGTCATGCTGGAGCAACTGGGTACCCACGACCTCGAAGCGGCCCAGCGGGCCGAGGCGGTCGGCCAGCGGATCCTGCATGCGCTGCACCGGACGTATCAGCTCGGCCACTCGGAGCACCGCTGCTCGGCCAGCATCGGCGTCACACTGTTCGGCTACGACCCGAACGAGAGCGTCAACGAGCCCTTGAAGCGGGCCGACCTGGCGATGTACCAGGCCAAGGTGGCGGGGCGCAACGACCTGCGCTTCTTCGACCCGCAGATGCAGGCCGACATCCGCGCACGCGCGGAACTGGACGCCGGCCTGTGGGAGGCGCTCGAGAAGGGGCAGTTCTTCCTGCAGTATCAGCCGCAGGTCGCGGCCGATGGCCGGATCCTGGGCGTCGAGGCGCTGGTGCGCTGGCGCCACCCCGAGCGGGGGCTGGTGTCTCCGGCGGTCTTCATTCCGGTCGCCGAGGACAACGGCGTGATCGTGCCGCTGGGCCGCTGGGTGCTGCAAACGGCCTGTCTGCAACTGGCTGACTGGGCCACGCAGCCCGACCGGGCGGCGCTGTCCATCGCGGTCAACGTCAGTGCCCGACAGTTCCGCCAGCCCGATTTCGTCAGCATGGTGCTGGACGTGCTGGGCCAGACCGGCGCCAATCCGGCCCGCCTCAAGCTCGAGCTGACCGAGAGCTCGCTGGTGACCGAGGTTGAGGGCATGATCGCGAAGATGGATGCCCTCAAGGCCAAGGGTGTGCGGTTCTCGCTGGACGATTTCGGCACGGGTTACTCGTCGCTGGCCTACCTGAAGCGCCTGCCGCTGGACCAACTCAAGATCGACCAGGGCTTTGTGCGGGACATCCTGGTGGATCCCAACGATGCGGCCATTTCGCGCATGGTGATCGTGCTGGCAGAGAGCCTGGGGCTGAGCGTGATCGCCGAAGGGGTGGAGACCCCGGCGCAGCGCGACTTCCTGGCCCGGCAGGGCTGTCTGGCCTACCAGGGCTACCTGTTCAGACGGCCTCTGCCAGTGGCCGAACTCGAGGCCTTCCTGGATCAGGCCGGCTCCGAAGCCCTGGCCTGACCGGCATCATTGCATCCCCGTGGGGTGAGGCTCATCGAGTGAGCTGGGCGCGTCGATGCACGCCTGCTCCGATACGCCGACGCCGAGCCGGCTGACCAGCTCGCCGCCGAGCCACGCGGTGACCAGTGCGATGGCGACACCGCCCAGCGACAAGGCCGTGGCGGTCAGGCTCACGTGGTCGTCGGTCTGCCAGCGCAGCAGCCAGCTGCCGCCAAACAGCAGCGTGACCACAACGTTGCCCAGGCCGTGCAGGCGTCCGATGTGGCGAGCGCGGGAGCCCTTGGGAATGGCCAGCCAGTCGATGAAGCCGAAGGGCGCGGCCACCAGACCGCTCAGCACGCCGCCGGCCATGGTCCAGTAGGCCACCTCGCTCATGACGGGGAGGTCGATCAGCCAGTACAGCAGGTCGAAGACGACCGAGGCGCCGAGCAGGCCGAGCGGGAACACAACCAGCATCTGGTGCACGGGGTGCCCCAGCAGTTTCACGCGTGCTTCCATGATGCCGCTCCCGCGGAGAGTTGAACCTCCCGGTGGGCGGCAATCCCCATGCCCGTTGTGGCCGGGCAGCGGGGGCGGGGCTGTCAGCGGTAGAAGACTTCGACCTTGCCCTTGAGCTTGATCAGCAGGGGGCGGCCCTTGCGGTCGACGGTCTTGCCCGCTGCCACCTTGATCCAGCCTTCGCTGATGCAGTACTCCTCGACATCGTGGCGATCCTTGTCGTTGAAGCGGATGCCGATCTCGTGGGAGAGCACCGCGCGGTCATGGTGGGGGCTGCGAGGATCGATGGACAGGTGGTCGGGCAGGGCGGGGCGCTCGGCGGAGGGTTCGCTCATGGTCGGGCCGGAGTCAGGCGGTGGGGTTGAACAGAAGGGGACACAGTGTAGGCCGTCCTCAGGTCAGTTCGAGCCTGCGTCGGCGGGCAGCCAGACGAGTCGGCCGTGGCAGGCATCGTCCAGGCGCGCCTGCAGCGCCGGCGCGCGGTCTTCGGGCAGGCTGAACGCGGCGCTGACCCTGTCGGCATGCTGCACGTCCTGCAGGGTGGCGCCGGCCTGGTCCAGTTCCCGCCGCAGCAGGCCTTCCAGCGCATAGGGCACGCTGCATTGCAAGGTCTGCTGGCGCACCAGCGGCACCTTGTCGGCCTGCAGCAGGGCCTGCGCCACCGCATCGGTGTAGGCACGCACCAAGCCCCCCGCACCGAGCTTGACCCCGCCGTAGTAGCGCACCACCGTGGCCAGCACCCCGTCCAGATGCTGGTGACGCAGCACATCGAGCATGGGGCGCCCGGCCGTGCCGCCGGGCTCGCCATCGTCCACCGCTGCCGACTGGCCGCCGGCCAGCAGTGCCCAGCAGACATGGGTGGCGTCGGGATGGGCCGCGCGCAGCCCGGCCACGATGTGCTGGGCCTGGGCTCGGTCTGCCGCAGGCTGGACGCAGCCGATGAAGCGGCTCTTCTTGATGAGCAGTTCGCTGTGGGCGGGGACCAGCAGGGTGTGTCGCATGGACGGAGAAGGCAGGGCGCGGCACACTGGGTGCGTGCGAGCCCCTGGCGTGGGCATGGGTTTTGCCGCGTGGCCAGCCTCGCGGCGTCGAAGCCGGCATTGTCCGGCCTTTCACTCGCTGGCGCGCCGCATCCATACATCGGAGACACCATGAGACGACGTTTTCTGCCCTTGCCCGTTCTGCTGGGGAGCCTGGCACTGGCCCTGATGACCGCCGTGTGGCCGTCTGCTCAGGCTCAGTCCGTGGCCGGCACGGGCGGCGACACCGTGAGCGGTTCAGGGCTGCGCCCGTTGTGGGAATTCGGCGCGGCGGGCATCGGGGTGTCGCAGCAGGCCTATCCGGGGTCGGACCAGCAGGTGCGCCGTGGGCTGGTGCTGCCCTATGTGGTGTACCGCGGACGCTTTCTGCGCGCCGACCGCGAGACGGCGGGCCTGCGTGCCATCCGTACGCCGAACTACGAGCTGGACGTCGGGTTTGCGGCGTCCTTCGGCTCGCGTTCAGAGGACATCGACGCCCGCCGCGGCATGCGGGATCTTGGCACCTTGGTCGAGTTCGGGCCGCGCCTGAAGTGGTTTCTGGGCGAGGGGCCGGGAGGGGGGCGCTGGCGGCTGGACCTTCCGGTGCGCGGCGTGTTCGACCTGAGCGACGGCGCCGCCCACCGCGGCATGGCGTTCGAACCGGAGTTGCGCTTCGAGCGGCGCACGGCCGGCGGGTGGATGTACGGTGCCAGCCTGGGTGCGGTGTTTGCGGACCGGCGGCTGGCTGCCACGTTCTACGAGGTGGCGCCCGGTGAGGCGCAGCCCTGGCGGCCTGCCTACCAGGCAAATGCCGGGCTTGTCGCCTGGCGACTGGGCGCGTCGATGTCACGCCCGCTGGGCACCGACTGGCGTGTGTTCGGATTCGCCCGGATGGATTCGGTCGCCGGGGCCGCGAACGAGGACAGCCCCCTGGTCAAGCGCACCACCGGGGGGACGGTCGGCGTGGGCTTCACCTACACCTGGCTGCGTTCCGGTCGGGCCGGCAACGACTGAGTGCGGGCATGCGGGTTGCCGGTCCTGCTTGCCGGCAATTCCGCCGGCTCCGCGTTCAGGAGAACACCATGGCTGAGCAGAACCGCAACGACATGAACCGCAACCAGGGCCAGCAAGGCAGCCCGAACGAGCAACTGCAGCAAAGCGGCCAGAACAAGCAGCCCGGACAACAGGGCCAGCAGGGGACGCAGACGGGGCAGCAACAGCAAAGCACCCCGGGGCAGCGTCAACAGGGCCTGCGCCAGCAAGGCGAGGATCAGGGGGGGCAGCAAGGCTTGCCGGACGACAGCATCGAGCGCCCTTCCGAGGGCCGGAACCCGCAACAGCGCTGAGGCGCCTGTGCCGGCCGACGGTCCCCAGGGCCGCCGGCCGGTGGCCTGCGCTTCATGCGGCGCGACGCACCCTTTCGATGACGAAACCGTCGCGCGGGACCGCAGGCAATCGGCGCAAGTCAGGCGCCAGCCGCTGCGACGGGACGTCGTAGCGCAAGCTTTGCAGCAAGATGTCCAGCGCCAGGCGCATCAGCCGGCCGGCGAGGTCCTCGCCCGGACACCGGTGCTGAAGTGCCGCATCGCCACCGCCCTGGGGCACGAAAGCCCGCGGGTCGAGTTCGGCGTCCAGCCAGCGTTCCGGGGAGAAACGATCCGGGTCTGGCCAGGAGCGCGGGTCGTGGTTCGTTCCGTACAGGTCGAACAGCGCGCGCTGCCCGGCGCGGAAGGGCAGCCCGTTCCAGTGAAAGTCCGTCCGCACGCGCGCCGCCACCGCCGGGAAGAAGGGGTAGTGGCGCCGGACCTCCTGTACGAAGGCCATGCATGCGCGGGCGTCCTGGCTGCCCGAGAGGCGCTGGCGCCACTCGGGGTGAGCGTGCAGCGCATGGGCTAGGAAGGTCATATAAACGGAGACGGCCACCACGGGCCTCAGCACATTGAGCAGTTCGACGGCGGCGACGTGCACGGGCAGCAGCGCGCCGTCCAG
>JAJUHM010000026.1 GCA_029279925.1 Aquabacterium olei | reverse complement strand
CGTTCATCATCTGGAACATGCACGCCAGCCCCTGATGCGGCGGGCCGATGAGCTCGCCATGGCAGGCATCGCGCTCACCGAACGACAGCATGGTCGAGGTCGTGCCCCGCCAGCCCATCTTGTGGATGAGGCCAGCCAGGTTCACGTCGTTGTGGGGGCCGAGCTGGCCGTCGTCGTGCACGCGGAACTTGGGCACGATGAACAGCGAAATGCCCTTGACGCCGGGCGGCGCGTCGGGCAGGCGGGCGAGCACCAGGTGAACGATGTTCTCGCTCAGCGCGTGATCCCCGGCGGAGATGAAGATCTTCTGGCCCTTGATGGCGTAACGGCCCTCGCCCATCGGGGTGGCGGTCGTGCGGATGTCGGCCAGGCTCGACCCGGCCTGGGGCTCGGTCAGCGCCATCGTGCCCATGAAGCGCCCACTGAGCAGGTGGGGCAGGTAGCGCTGGCGCTGGGCTTCGGTGCCGAAGCGCCGGATCACGTTGGCATTGCCCTGCGTGAGCCCCGCGTACGAACTGATGGCGATGTTGGCGGCTTTGAACAGCGAGCCGCAGGCCTGCGCCACCAGCGTGGGCAGTTGCATGCCCCCGAGCTCGAAGTCGTGGCTGGCGGCCAGCAGCCCAGCATCGCAGTAGGCGCGCAGCGCGTCGCCGACCTCGGGCGGCAGATGGACGCGTTCGCCATCGAAGCGGGGCTCGTGCTCGTCACAGAGGCGGTTCAGCGGCGCGAAGCGGTCGCGGGCGACGGCTTCGGCCGTGTCGATGGCCGCACTCAGGGTGGCGCGGGTGTGCTCGGCATGCCGCGGGCGCTCACACAGGCGCTCGGCCTGCAGCCAGTCGAACACCAGGAAATCGAGGTCGCGGCGGTTAATCAGAGGGGAAATCGACATAAAGGCCTGCAATGCAGAACAATGTTCTGTATTTTTGGGTTTTACAGGCTGCATTGTGAGAAAACGGCTGCCCACGAAAACGCACGTAAACCCTATTCACGGTGCAAGCAGGCCGGGTTACGCTGAAAAAGTACAAAACACGGTTCTGCATTGCAGAACTTCATGGCGCCAGGAGACCCGATGCCGAACGCTCCCTACGTTCTGAATGGCCGTGTGGCCGTGATCACGCTGGACAACCCTCCCGTCAATGGCATGGGCCTCGCCGTGCGGCAGGCCGTCGTGGGCGCGTTGGATGCCGCCGCGGCCGACCCCGCCGTTGCGGCCGTGGTCATCACCGGCAACGACCGCTTCTTTTCAGGCGGGGCCGATGTGCGGGAGTTCGGCACGCCGCTGTCGACCCAGGAACCCACGCTGCACACGCTGATCGCGACGGTGGAGCGGTTGACCAAGCCGGTGGTGGCCGCCATCCAGGGTGTCTGCATGGGAGGGGGGCTGGAGCTGGCGCTGGGCTGTCATGGCCGCGTGGCCGGCCTGGATGCAACGGTGGCCTTGCCCGAAGTCAAGCTGGGCCTGCTGCCCGGGGCAGGCGGCACGCAACGCTTGCCGCGCGTGGTGGGGCTGGAGACGGCCCTCAACATGATCCTGTCCGGGGCCCAGGTGCCGGCCGCCCAGCTCGCGCACACCGCGCTGTTCGATGCGGTGGTGGACGCGGACGATGTGTTGTCTGCCGCCCTGGCGCGCGCCGAGCAGCTTGCCGTTCAGCTGGCCGAGCAGGGCACGCTGCCCCGCGTGCGCGACCGCGTTGTCGACGCCCCGCTGGCCGAGCCGTTCCTGCAGTTCGTCCGGCAGAACGTGGCGGCAGCATCCAAAGGCTACCCGGCTCCTCTGGCCTGTGTCGAAGCCGTGGCCGCCTCGGTCAGCAGCCCGTTCGACGAAGGCCTGCGCCGTGAGCGCGAGGGCTTTCTGGCGCTGATGCAGACGCCGGAATCCCGCGCGCTGCGCCATGTCTTCGCGGCCGAGCGGGCGGCGCCGAAGATCCCCGACGTGCCGGCCGACACACCGCTGCGGCCGGTGGGCCTGGTGGGCGTGATCGGCGCCGGCACCATGGGCGGCGGCATCGCGATGAACTTCCTCAACGCGGGCATCCCGGTCGTGATCCTGGAACGCCAGCCCGAGGCGCTGGAGCGCGGGGTCACCACCATCCGTCGCAACTACGAGAACTCGCAGAAAAAGGGCAAGCTCACGGCCGCGCAGGTACACGAGCGCATGGCCTTGCTCAAGCCCACGCTGTCCTATGGTGATCTGGCCAAGGCAGATCTGGTCATCGAAGCGGTGTACGAAGACATCGGCGTCAAGGAGGAGGTCTTCCGCACGCTCGATGAGGTCTGTCGCCCCGGGGCCATTCTGGCCTCGAACACCTCCACGCTGGACCTGAACCGCATTGCCGCATTCACCCGCCGGCCGCAGGACGTGATCGGCTTGCACTTCTTCAGCCCCGCCAACGTGATGCGCCTGCTGGAAGTGGTGCGGGGCGAGCACACCGCCAAGGATGTGCTTGCCACGGCCATGCAGCTGGCGCGCACCCTCCGCAAGATTGCGGTGGTGTCCGGTGTGTGCGACGGCTTCATCGGCAACCGCATGATCCATCGCTATGGCGCGGCGGCCAACGACCTCATCGTGCAGGGGGCCTCGCCCCAGCAGGTGGACCGCGCGCTGGAGCGCTTCGGCATGGCCATGGGGCCGTTCCGCATGGGCGACCTGGCCGGGCTGGACATCGGCTGGGCGATCCGCAAGCGCCGCGCAGCCGAGCACCCGGACGATGCGCGCCCCAGCGTGGCCGATGCCTTGTGCGAGGCCGGACGCTTCGGGCAGAAGACCGGCGCGGGTTGGTATCGCTACGAAGCCGGCCAGCGCAACGCCGTGCCCGACCCGGACGTGGATGCCCTGATCGCCCGCTTCCGTGCCGAGCAGGGCATCACACCGCGCCGCATCACTGACGAGGAGATCATCGAGCGCTGCATCTATGCCCTGGTCAACGAGGGCGCCCGCCTGGCCGAAGAGGGCATTGCGCAACGCGCGTCCGACATCGACATCGTCTACCTGAACGGCTACGGCTTTCCGGCCTACCGCGGTGGGCCGATGCGCTATGCCGACGAGGTGGGGCTGGTGAACGTGGTGCGGGCGCTGAACCGCATCGCCGCCGAGCCTGGCGTGGACCGCGCCTTCTGGACACCCGCGCCCCTGCTGGCCCGCCTGGCCGCCGAAGGCCGCAGCTTCAACTGAGGAATGCACATGACCGAAGCCGTCATCGTTTCCACGGCCCGCACGGGCCTGGCCAAGTCCTGGAAGGGCGCGTTCAACATGACCTACGGGCCCACACTGGGTGCCCATGCCGTGTGCCACGCGGTGCTGCGGGCCGGCATCGAAGCCGACGAGGTCGAAGACGTCATCATGGGCGGCACCTTCGGCGAAGGGACCACAGGGGGCAACGTGGCCCGGCAGATTGCCCTGCGCGCGGGCCTGCCCGTCACCACCGCCGGCATGACCGTCAACCGCTTCTGCTCGTCGGGTCTGCAGACGATTGCCCTGGCTGCGCAACGCGTCATCGCGGGGGAGGGGCAGGTGTTTGTGGCCGGCGGCGTCGAGAGCATCTCGTGCGTGCAGAACGAAGCCAACACCCACATGCGGCGCGACCCGTGGCTGGTGGCGAACAAGCCCGAGATCTACTGGAACATGCTGCAGACGGCCGAGCAGGTGGCCGCGCGCTATGGCGTGAGCAAGGAAGCGCAGGACGCGTACGGCGTGCGCTCCCAGCAGCGCGCCGCAGCGGCGCAGCATGCCGGCCTGTTCAACGACGAGATCGTGCCGATGACCACCACCATGGCCGTGGTCGACAAGGCCACAGGCCGCTTCACCACGCGCGAAGTGACGATCTCGTCCGACGAGGGCATACGCCCGGACACCACGCTGGAGGCCGTGCAGAAGATCCGCGCGGCGCTGCCCGGTGGCGTGGTGACCGCCGGCAATGCGAGCCAGTTCTCCGATGGCGCCTCGGCCTGCGTGGTGATGGACCGCCGCCTGGCCGAACGCCGCGGCCTGAAGCCGCTGGGCATCTTCCGGGGTTTTGCCGTGGCGGGCTGCGAGCCCGATGAAATGGGCATCGGTCCGGTGTTTGCCGTGCCCAAGCTGCTCGCCAAGGCCGGCCTGAAGGTCGATGACATCGGGCTGTGGGAGCTCAACGAGGCCTTTGCCGTGCAGGTGCTGTATTGTCGGGATCGTCTCGGCATCCCGGATGAGCGGCTCAATGTCAACGGGGGCGCCATTGCCGTCGGCCATCCCTACGGGGTCTCGGGCTCGCGGCTCACGGGGCATGCGTTGATCGAAGGCCGGCGCCGCGGCGTGAAGTACGTGGTGGTCACCATGTGCATCGGCGGCGGGCAAGGCGCAGCCGGCCTGTTCGAAGTGTGTTGATGCCCCCTGCGCCCTCCCGCCTGCCCAACCCCCTTTCTGCCATGTCCGATCGCCACTTCGCCCACTGGCCCCGCCATGTCAGCCGCCACCTGAGCGTGCCGGCCACCAACCTGTACACCAACCTCGAGATCTCGGCCCTGCGCTTTCCCGACAAGCGCGCGCTGGTCTTCTACGACTCGGTGACCACCTACGCCGAACTGAAGGACCAGACCGAGCGGCTGGCAGGCCATCTGCAGCAGGTGTGCGGCGTGAAGGCGGGCGACCGCGTGCTGCTCTACATGCAGAACAGCCCGCAGTTCGTCATCGGGTACTACGCCATCCTGCGTGCGAACGCGGTGGTGGTGCCGGTCAACCCGATGAACCTGACCGAGGAGCTGCGCCACTATGTGAGCGATGCCGATGCCCGCGTCGTGCTCTGCCCGCAGGATCTCTTTGCCCAGGTCCGCCCGCTGCTGCAGGAAGGCCGCGCGGCCGCGTCGGTCGATGACGCCGCGCCGGGGCTGCGCCATGCCGTGGTCGCGGCCTACAGCGACCACCTGACGACACCCACCGAACTCCCGGTGCCGGCCTTCGTGAAGGACCCGCGCCAGCCGCTGGACGAGCCGGGTGCCCAGGCATGGGTGGACGCCCTGACGGCGAACCACCGCCCCGGCCCCCTCACGCAGGGCCCGGACGACCTGGCCGTGATGCCCTACACCTCGGGCACCACCGGCCATCCGAAGGGCTGCATGCACACGCACCGCAGCGTCATGTACAACACCGTGGCCGGCACGCAATGGCTGATGACCACGCAGGATGCGGTGCAACTGGCGGTGCTGCCCTTCTTCCATGTCACGGGCATGGAAAACGGCATGAACGGCTCGATCTACGTGGGCGCGACCATCGTGGTGCTGCCCCGCTGGGACCGTGATGCCGCGGCGCAACTCATCCAGCGCTACCGCGTCACGGGCACGCAGATGATCGTCACCATGGTGATCGACCTGCTGTCCAACCCGCGGCTGGCCGAGTACGACCTGTCCAGCATTTCGCGCCTCAGCGGGGGCGGAGCCGCCATGCCCGAGGCCCTGGCCACGCGCCTGAAGGAGATGTGCGACCTCGACTACCTCGAAGGTTATGGCATGTCGGAGACCATGGCGCCCACGCACATCAACCCGCCGCAGCGGCCGATGAAGCAGTGCCTGGGCATCCCCATCTTCGACGTCGACGCCCGCGTGGTCGACCCCGACACCTTTCATGAGCTGCCGCCCGGCGAAGTCGGCGAGATCGTGGTGCACGGCCCGCAGGTGATGCAGGGCTACTGGAAGCAACCGGCCGCCACGGCATCGAGCTTCATCGAGCTGGATGGCAAGCGCTTTCTGCGCACCGGCGACCTGGCCCGCACCGACGAGCACGGCTACTTCTACATGGTCGACCGGCTCAAGCGCATGATCAACGCCTCGGGCTTCAAGGTCTGGCCGGCCGAGGTCGAGGCGCTGATGTACGCCCACCCTGCCATCCAGGAGGTCTGCGTGATCGCGGCCCGCGACGAGCGGCGCGGCGAGACGGTCAAGGCCGTGGTGGTGCTGAAAGAAGCCCACCGCGGCCGCGTCACCGAGCAGGACATCGTGAGCTGGGCGCACGACCACATGGCGGCCTACAAGAGCCCGCGCGTGGTCGCCTTTGTCGACGCGCTGCCCAAGTCTGCGGCCGGCAAGGTGATGTGGCGGGCGCTGCAGGCGCAGGAGGCCTGATCGCCCAGCGCTTCAGTGGTACGCCGGCCAGCGCTGCAGGGTCTCCTTGTCGGCGCTGACGTAGACCGCATCGTGCTCGCGGTCGATTCCCCGCGTGAGCGCGACCGGCACGGCGATCTCGCCGCCAGGCCGCCACCGTGCGGTGTCGACCACCAGTTGCTGCACCGCCCAGGTCTGCTCGTCGATCAGCAGGTCTTCCACCTTGCCGATCTGGCCGTCCGGCGTGGTCAGGGTGTAGCCCAACACCTCGCGCGTGCAGTGGACATGGGCCTCGGCCAACGGCCGGGTGGCATCCAGTTCCAGGGCCTGCCCGTCGATGCCGGATGCCGGCGGAACCGGGAGCTCTCCGGCTTCCATCGGATCGGGCAGGCGTTCCCAGTACAGCGGGGTGTCGTAGTACGCGGCATAGGCGCGCTCCTGGCGGCGTGTCAGCGGCCGTCCCCCGTCGAACTGCGGCCCGTGGAGCACGTCCTCCTTGAGCAGGGCGAGCTGAAGTTGCCGGTCGGTGGACGCATCCTGCCGAACGGCGGTCGGTGGAATGAGCAGGTGCCGCTCGCTGGGCCAGTGGCCTGTGCGCACGCCGAGGTAGCGGATGCCCCATTGCTCGTCGTCGAAGTACAGGGCGTCGACCACGCCCACCTCGCCGTCCAGCGCCGTGACGACGGCGCCCTTGAGTTGGCTGGCTTTGTGCAACATGTCGAATCTCCTTTCTTGAGGGATGCCGATCCGGTTGCGGCAAGGGGCGTTCCCAGCACATTGCCGGGTGCATCGCCCGATGGTTCGGGGATGGCCCGGGCGCGGGGTTTGCCTGCGCGTCCTCATCCCGCTCACTGTTTCGCCCAGGTCATGCTCAGTCCCACACTGTTTCGCGTTCCCTTTTCCGCACTGATCGGCATCGTCGCGAGTGCGCGCTCCATGACCCCGATGGCCGCCATCGCTGCAGCCCGGCTGGCAGGTCGCCGCACGCCGGGTCGGTTGCTTCTGCTGGATCACCCGCTCTTCAAGTTCGGCGCATTGGCCATGGGTGTCGGCGAACTTGCAGGTGACAAGATGAAAACCGCGCCCGATCGCACCGTCTTCCTCGGCCTGCTGGCCCGCGTGATGAGTGCCGGGATTGCGGGGGCTGCGCTTGCTCCCCGAGGGCGGGAGGCGGCGGGTGCCTGTGTCGCCGTGGCGACCGCCGTGCCGCTGGCCTACCTGACGCTGTCGGCGCGAAAGCGCGCCATGGCGCGCATCGGCCAGACCCGCAGCGGGGTGATCGAGGACATCCTCATCGTGGCAGCCGGGGCTGCGGTGGTCATGCGGGCGACCCGTGAAGGGCGCGGTCGGGCTTGAGTGCGCAGGGGCGGGTGGGGTGCCTGTTGCGCGCTCTCAAGCCGAGCGTCGCGGTGTGGGCCGCGCAAACCCGAGCGCCTTCATCGCGCCCGCAAGCTCCTGTTTCGCGCTGCCGTGGTCGCGCCACGGGTCCTGGGTCTGAAACGACAGGTGGTCCCGGGCCGTGGTGATGGTCCAGTGCGCTCCGCTTCGGAGTTGCATCAGGTCGGCCCAGTCCACGGGCATGGAGACCCCCAGCCCCGGTCGCGCCCGCGCCGAGAACGCCGCCACGGTCGTCGCCCCATGGCCATTGCGCAGGTAATCCACGAAGATGCGCCCCACGCGGTGCGAGGCCCCTGGCTTCGCGACAAAGCGTGACGGGATCGTTTGAGCCAGATGCTGCACGATGGCCTGCGAGAAGGCTTTCACCGTGTCGAAGTCATGGCGCGGCTTCAAGGGCACCACCACATGCAGGCCCTTGCCGCCGCTGGTTTTCAGCCACGACCGCAGCCCGACCGCCTCGAGCAAGGTCTTCACCAGCAGCGCGGCCTCCTGAACTTCGGGCCACTTCGTGCCTTCTCCCGGGTCCAGGTCGAAGACCATGCGGTCGGGCGCCCCGATCTTCTTGGCCGCGGCGTTCCAGGTGTGGAACTCAATGACGTTGAACTGCGCCGCCCCGACCAGGGCGCTGACGTTGTCCACCGACAGCAAGGGGGCATGGCCCGGCCACAGCGACGCAGCGAGCTCGGTGATGTGAGGAACGCCCGTCTTGCCGCCATGTTTCTGGAAGAACAGCGTCCCCTCGATGCCATGGGGGCCGCGCACCAACGAACAGGGGCGCCCTCGCAGATGCGGCAACATCCATTCCGCCACCGATTCGTAGTACCGCACGAGGTCGAGCTTTGTCAGGCCCGTCGAGGGGTCGATGACGCGTTCGCCATGGCTGACCTGCATGCTGCCCACCCGGGACGGTGGGGCCGTCTGCAGCGTCACCGCGCCTGGGTCCTTGGCCGTCTCCTGGACGATGGACCGGGCCGGTTTGTCGGCGCGCAGGGCGATGTAGACCGCGTGGCGGATCTGCTTGTCCGGTGTCCACGCCGCAAACTCGACTTCTGCCACCAGCGTGGGCTGCACCCACCGCTCGCTCCCCGGGCGCCTTCGTGACCACCGGTGTGTCTTAGCGCCGTGGTCCGCGAACGGGGGATCACGGACCTCGAGCCGTGCCAGCCGCTTCTTCAGCGCCTCGGCCTCATCGGCGCGCCAGCCCGTCCCCACGCTGCCCACGGACACCAACTGCCCGCGCTCATCGTGCACCCCGAGCATCAGGCTGCCGATCCGCAGGCTGCCATCCGTGCGGTCGGCGTAGCCGCACACCACGAATTCCTGACGCTGCCGGCATTTGAGCTTGAGCCAGGTGTCATTGCGGGTGGATGTGTACGGTGCATCAAGGCGCTTCGCGATGACCCCTTCCATCCCCATGCGGCAGGCACTGCTGAGCATCGACGTCGGGTCACTGTCGAAGCTCTCACTGAAACGCACGTGCTCGGTGCCCTTCTCCTGAAGCCATGCCTTGAGCAGCTTCCGCCGGTCGGCCAGCGCGGCCCGCCGCAGGTCGTGGCCTTCAAAGAACGGCACATCGAAGAGGAAGTAGACCACCTCGTCGGTGCCGCTGCGGCCGTCAAAGGCCGTCTGCAGTGCATGGAAGTCCGGTGTGCCGTCTTGGCCCAACACGACGATTTCGCCGTCCAGCCAGCCGGATCGCATGCCGAGCCGGGCGAGTTCGTCCAGCAGCGCGGGCATCTTCGCCGACCAGTCATGCCCGCCCCGTGTGATCAGCGTGGGCCGGCCTTGTTCGAAGCGCGTCAGCAGGCGGTAGCCGTCGAACTTCAACTCGTATGTCCACTGCCCGGTCGAAGGGATGCCGGTGGCCAGCGTGGCGAGCTGGGGCGCAAGCCGATCGGGCAAGGGCGCTTTGACGGCGCCGGGCAGGATGCCGCCCCGGCCCTCGGCCACGGAGGAAGGCGGTGGCACGGGCTTCCTGCCACGCCGCGCCGGCTGCAACGGTCGGGCGATGACGCTGTCCGGATGCGCCGCGGTGACATCGAACTCGGCTCGGGGCCGCGCAAAGCCGTCGCGCTTCTTGAACAGGATCCAGGGCACCTGCTTTTCGCCGCCCTTGGCGATCCTGACCAGTTCCCACAGTCCGGCCATCTTCTGGCCATTCAGGTGAAAGACGAGCTTGCCCTTGGCCAGCCCCTCGTGCGGGTCGCCCACTGGTTCCCAGGTGCCGTGATCCCAGACGATGACGGTGCCGGCGCCATACTGCCCGGGTGGGATGGTGCCCTCGAAAGAACCGTAGGACAGGGGATGGTCCTCGACGCGGATCGCCATGCGTTTGTCGCTAGGGTCGTAGCTGGGGCCCTTGGGCACAGCCCATGACAGGAACACCCCGTCGAGCGCCAGCCGGAAGTCGTAATGCAGGCGCGTGGCCGCATGCTTCTGGATGACGAACGACAGCGCCTTGCCGGCCTTTCGCCGTGCGCCCCTCGGCTCGGGCGTGACGCTGAAGTCGCGCTTGGCCCAGTAGCGTGCCAGGGGCTCCGAAGGATCCGAGGTGGCCATGGCCGTTCCCGTTACGCCGAAGTCTGCTGCAGTCGCTTGTAGGCGCTGAAGTGGCGCAGCGCCATCTGTGTGTCGCCCAGGTGCTCGTACAGCCGGGCCGCATTGAAGTGCGCGTCGGCCAGGCTGGGGTCGAGCGACAGACACCGTTCGTAGCTGGACAGCGCCTGCGCATGCTCACCCTGGTCTTCCAGCGCGATGGCATGGTTGAAATGCAAGAGGGGGGAGCCGGGGCAGCGCGCCACCGCGTCGCGGTACAGCGCCACCGCTTCGCCGCAACGGTGGTGCTCACACAGCAGGGCGCCCAGGTTCAGCAGGGCGTCGCAGTAGTCAGGCGCCAGATCGAGGGCGGTGCGATAGGCCGCTTCTGCGGCGTCGTGGTCCAGCGCCTCGATGGATTCGCCACGCGCCAGCCAGGCCTTGGGGTCGGCGCCTGCGGGGGGCTCGGGCGCCAGGAACGCGATGCCGTCGGGTGAGGGCGCGGCCTCGAAGTCCAGCAGCATCTGACCCGACTCCGCGCCCCAGGCGCCCTTGGGATCGCGCACCGCGACCTCGGCGCCCACGGCGGTGATGCGCAGCCCCGTGAGCGGCATCTCATCAGGCAGCCGCTGCCGCAGCGAAGCGAGCGAACGCAGGATGCGGCGGCCGGGCACCTTCGCCTTGCGCAGGTCCCGGGCCGTGCGCAGCAGCACGAGGTCCTGGAACGAGAAGCGCCACTCGTTGCGCGGGCCGCGCGCCGGGGAAATCACCCCCGCTCTGACGAACACGTCGATCGCTGCCCGTGACATGCCCAGCATGTCCTGGGCACGCCGCAGGCTGTAGGTCGATGCAGCAGAGGGCGGCGAGGTCGTCATCGACGGGCGCGTGCACGGGTGGGGGTGGCGACCGGCTCCTCCGTTCTGGTCGCGCGCCGGGCGCTCTTGCGTTCCTTGGTGTCGAGGGCCGCCACAGGAGGGGCCTTCGCGCTCGCCTTCGGTGGCGCCGTCTTCGCTGCGGGCTTCTTGCCCAGGCTGGCTCGAAGGGCCTCCATCAGGTCGATGACCTGACCGCTGCCGGCCTCTTCCTGGGGCGCCGTGGCGACGACCTGCTTGCCCGCGATCTTCTCGTCGATCGCGGCCAGCACCCGCTTCTTCTCTTCGTCCTCGAACCGGGTCGGGTCGTAGGTGTCTTCCGAGATCTGGTCGATGAGTTGCAGCGCCAGTTGAAGCTCAGACGACGACACCTGGACGTCCTCGATGTCGAGGTCCCTGAGCGACCGCACCTCTTCGGCATAGAGCAACTGCTGGAGGACGAGGCCGTCGTCGGTGGCCCGCACCTGCACGACGTACTGTTTGGCCTTCCAGGCCCACTTGGCCAGGGCGCATTTGCCGCTCTTCTGCATGGCCTCCTTGAGCAGGCCGTAGGGCTTGCCGCCTCGCTTGTCTGGCGCCAGCAGGTAGGCCTTGTCGTAGAACAGGGGGTCGACAGCCTTCTCGGGGATGAAGGAAACGATCTCGACCGCGTGGCTGCTTCCTTCCTCCAGCTTCTTGAGCTCCTCGGGCGTGAACAGCACGAAGCGGTCCTTCTCGAACTCGTAGCCCTTCACCATCTCGTCGCGCGGCACCACCTTGTGCGTCTTTTCAGAGACGTACTGCTGCTTCAGCCTGCCCCCGGCCTTGTCGAGCAGGTTGAACCGGATGCCGGCCGAGGCATCGGTCGCGGAGTAGAGCTTCACCGGGATGGACACCAGTCCGAAGCTGAGGGTCAAGGAAGCGATGGAACGTGCAGCCATGTCGAACCCCATCGGGTGATTGGGCTGTCATCGCAGCAATCGGCGCGCCTGACCCGCCCCACCACGGCCATCCTCGACCATGAAACCGAAGGGCTTTTCGGTGCACAAGCCGTTCACTGCATGTTGTTCAAGATGCCCTGGGCGTGGTGCTTGGCCTGTGGACGATGGCCGGACGAAGTCTTGCTCCAACAGCGTTTGAGGACGTCGACATACGAAGGTTTGATGCAATCCAGGCCGTCGTAGCAGCCCTTGGCCTGCAGGAGCCGATGCAGCTCCTTGAGCCGGTATGAGGGCACACCGGCGGCCAGGTGATGCTCCAGATGGAAATTCACAAAGTTAGGCGCCCACAGAAGCCGTGCAATGGGCCCCGCCAGCGTGGTACCTGTATGGAGGCGTGGATCTGCAGCAAAGTGGTCGGGAACGCCACCATGCTCGCCCATGACGCGCAACCGGACTACCAGGGGGAAAACAAATATCTGCCCCAGCCACCAGCATGCATAGACCTCCGGGTGCCCCACCGCCCAGAGGATGCCCACCAACATGGCGTGGCTGCAAATAAACGGTGCTTGGCCGCTGAGCGTGAAAGTCCGCAGTTGGTAAGCCAGGTTCTTCACGCCGTTCAGGCCTGACACATCCCGCAAAGCCTTGCGCAACAAGCTGGCCGTGCCTGCGGGGTATGTATCGACAAAGGCGAGGTCGGGATCTTTGTCCGTACCGGCATGTCGGTGATGGGTCAAGTGGCCATCACGGTAGGCGGTATAGGGGACATTGGGCAGCCCGCCGAAGAGCCACTTTCCCGTCCATTCATTCACCGAGCGAGACACGAACAAGGTCTTGTGCGCGGTGTCGTGAACCAATATGCCAAGCCCCAGGGCCCGGCCGCTCAGGATCAGGGCGCTGGCGACCCATGCCAACCAGTGGCTCCACAAGATGGGAAGAGCGAAGCCGATGGCGATCAGGCCGAAATTGCAGACCGTCATCCACATGGCCCGCGTGTTCGATCTTTCGCTCAGGCGCTTGAGCTCGCTTCTTTCAATCAGATCCAACACATTCATGCCTGCCCCATGCGCTCTTGCGTCAAAACTCTGCAATGGGGCGGATCGTAAAATTCAATACAACATTACACAACCGTGGACACGTTGTGTAAGTTTCGGGCGGGCGAAACGGCCGTGCTCAGGGGTGCTCAGTCGCGGCGAACAGCCACTGTGTCCACAGTTGATGCCCCTCTCTCTTGTAACGATGTACCGCTTCGATCAAGCCGGTGCGGCTCGACGAGCTCATCAGTTCCCGGGGCAGCATGGGGTCTCGGATCAGTGTGACCATGGCCGTTCGCCCCAGCAACAGCGACTCACGCAAGGCCTGCTCTATGGGCAGCCTGTGCAAGCCCTTGAGGTGGTCATTCAGCCCCTTGAGAAGAGACCTGTAGTGCAGGTCCAGCGCGTCCAGATCCCACAGTTGCCGCGCCAGCGCCTTGTTGGGGATGCCCAGATCGCTGAGAGACGAAACCCTGGCGTGGGGCGACAACCCGAGTGCGTGTAGCTTGGCGCGTTCAGCGGCCACCCCACCGCGCCGGTTATCCGGACGCAAGTGCAAGCCGTGGTCAAGGATTGCAAACCCACGCAGAGACAAGGCCAGCTGGTGGCGGCGCCATGCGGTCTTGTCTGATCGGTGCACCGCGGCGTCGTGCACCGCGACCCACCCTCCGGACCACGGTACTTCGACCGTCGCTTCACGACGCCAGGCATTGAGCTCATCAGCCATGCTCAGCCCGGTTTGATTCAAGGCATACAGCCCTCGGGCCATCCTCCTGATCTTTCCCTCAGACAGGAGTCGGGTGATGGCAACGCTCGTCGTGGCTTCCCGGTGACCCAGGAGTGCCCCGGCACGGCGAAGCACCAGACCTGGCAAGGCCTCTCCATAGGCTGCCAACAGGTCCAACACCAGATCCGGGGCGTTGGGGACGTCAACATGAATGTTGCTGATGGTGCTCATGGGAACCGGTGGGGGGGCATTGAATGCGTTTCTTGCAGACCCGAACGGACATAGCCCGCGCCTGGCGAGCGGATGCGGGTGAACAAGTCTTGAACAGCAGCTTGTTGCGTGGAGAACGGAACGCCCTAAGCCTTCCGAACCGCGTCAACAAAGAAAAAAGCCCCAAGCGACAAGCGCTCAGGGCTTCTTATGTGCCATCAGGGCGAGGGGCAATGTCAGCACGCTTGTGTTGACCTTTGCGCTGTAAACAAGCGAAAAGTCGTGAGGTGACAACCACTTATGCGATTTTGATATTTGCAAGTGGCAACAACTATGCGGGGGGAGGGCGCGGTACTTCCAGTCTTTATCGTATGTAGGACGTGCCCACTTAAGCGTGGCTGGTGTCAAGCTGCAAACTGAACGGCATCTTCTATCAACTCTATTGTCTTGGCCGCTGTGTGGCGATCCGCAATTGCGGTAACGCGCAATTGGGGTCTACCAAACATATGAAATTTGGCAAGGAGCTGTGACATGACGGCTTTGCTTGCGGGCGCGTCATACAGTACAAACTCACCCACTCGTCGGAGATCCATGCCAACAAGCATGGCGGTTGTCATGACGAGCACCTGGCCTTGTTCCTGAAGAACGCGATCCATCCGCGAGTAAATTTCCTGCGGAGGCATGGCGCCATGTACAAGTACGGATGGAATGCCTTCATCCTCAAGCGCGGCGTGAAGATATACACCTGTATCCCTGTATCGTACAAAAACCGCGATTGATTGCTCGGGGTCACGTTTTCGCAAGTGTTCAAGTAAGTTGTTTAGCTTGGGATCAAACTGAAGCTCATCTAGTTGGAGGAGGCAGTTGCTTATGATTTGCAGAGGGAGCGCAGGATCGCCTCTCGTTGTCAAATCTTTTTCCAAGGGTAAATCAACGCCGTCGACATCCTCAACAGAGGCTTCCCAAATGGGCCACTCCGTCCTTAAGTCCGACTCCAGTTTTCGCAGGCCATTTTCAAGCGCAGCAGGGCTGGATAACCAGCGCGTATGCATCGAGGCAGCAAGGCGTTCAACGCTTGTACCTTTTGTTGTTGTGACAAGTTGCTCAATAAGCGAGGAGATTTCATATTCACGTTCTGAGTATCCGCTCTCGTGAATGCGAATTTCTACTGAAGGCCCCTCTCCTTCGGGAACTCCTTGTTCTCGCATTAGATCTCTTACGGACAAATGGTCAATATCCCATATTGAGGCGTCCAGCGTGGAGGGGTCAGTGCCAGGACGCAGCTTCCAGAGGACTCTTTTGGTATTAACGGAGAGATCTTCTAGGATTTTTTTGCTTGTTGAGTTCGGGGTGTCGATTAGGATCAGGAAATCCCAAGCCTGTCTTTGTAGGCTGGATGCAATATCCGTTTGCGATGCCATCGCAGAAGTCAAGGCGTAGACTCGGCTGGTGTTCCAGCTTGAAGAAGCTCCTCCTGTCTCGCTTTCCAAGGCTCTGTATGTGTACCTATCGATGACGCAAGTTTGCACTCCCGCTGTGCCTTGTCGGTGAGCGAACTGTTGAACAATGTCTTGGCGGTCGGCAATCACTAAGGTGCGCCAATTTTTATCTAAGCGCTCGACCATGGCGCAAAGCGTTCCAATCGCACCAGCACCAGCAGGCCAGACCATTGCAGCTTTGGATGGCGAAGTCGAAAACCATCGCTCAATAAGACGCTTCTGATGTGCCATCAAAGGGGTGGACATCGATTCATTCATTTTCTCGGCCTTCACTTCTGTGGTTCACTTGCTCAACCCGATTTAGCAGCCAATCTCGAACTTGCCCAATCTTTTGGATTTCATCTTCGGAAATTGGTCGCTTGAAGTGAAATAATATGTTTCGCAGCTCTCCCGTATCTTTTAGCTTTCCGCTTACGCGCTCCCTTGAGCCTCCGAAAGCATTTTGAAAGCGCGGCCATGTGTCTCCGCTTGCGACAATAAGTCTGTAATTGTCAAAGCTCATCTCCTCAAGAGATTTTGGAATGTCTGCATCTTTGCCAAATTGGCGTTTTAGTACAGATTCTGTAATGGCGCCTATTTCTTGCTCTGTGGCCGCGCTGCGGATAATTGTTCTGAGTGAAAGTTCTATTTCTGACAACGCGACAAATGGGCTGGCCACTCTGTAAAAATACCTTAGGACATCCATTGGGGTAAGGATGGCTAGCATGCTGTTGGGGGTGCCAACAAATACGGAATTGTCGCGTTCTAAATTGTCGAAGTGCCTATTCAAATCATCGGTTAGGTCAGCATAGTTTGCTTTTTCCATGCATTCTTCGACGGTTAGATCTCCAGGCGAATGCTTGTGCTTGGCTAGGTCTTCAAGCGAATATTCTGCGGTCTTTCTTGCGAAAGACCTGAAGGAGAACACTCCGAGAACCTTGCTGCCAATGACTACCGGTGCTTGAGAAAAGTACTTATCTCCAAGGAGCTTGATCGCATCTCTGGCCAACATGTCTGGCGAGAGTGCAAGTATTTTTTGATCCGATGGAATGGCGCGATTGATGCGATGGAATAGTTCATCCACGCCGTTAGGTGCCTTTGCAAAATCCACCGCAGGGCCGCCACTCATGTACAACCTCTCGTGTGATCAGAGAGAAATGTTTGTCGAAAAAGCATGTTGTCGTGGATGTTTGGTGCCTATGCTTCTTGATTCGTTCCAAAGGGCCGTGTGCGGTGCTTCTCCATAGTAACGGCTGGAAGTATTCTTCTCTAGCGGCACACTTGATCAATAGAAATCGTCAGCTACTTGGTTTTGCATTCTGCAGGCAGAAGTAGCGCGCTCACATCCAACCCCATCGCATTCGCCAGTGCCTCCATGTTGTCCACGGCGATGTTGCGCTCCCCGCGCTCCACAGACCCCACATAGGTGCGATGCAGCCCAGCCAGCTCGGCCAGGGCTTCCTGGCTGATGCCTCTGGCCAGCCGCTCAGTTTTGAGCAGCCTGGCGAAGCGCATGCGCGCTGTTTCGGTGGACTTGCGGGCTATTGACATTGCCCGCGAGAATCCAATTTGGATGACTATAGGTCTACAGACTATAAGTAGCACTTGGCCTAGAATCATGCCCTTGGGGCGTTCGCTGACGCGCTGCCGGGAGGGCCCAGTAGCACCCGCCCCGAAGGGAGTGCCATGCTGGATCGACTCGCAAGCCCACCCGGGCTCGCGCCCATTGCGTTTGGGGTGAAGGCGCCTCTACGTGTTGCGACTCTGCCTCAAGGGCGAGGTGACCTCTGGTCAGCGCAAGTCGTGGCGGTGCGCCATGGGCTGTTCAGCAAGGTATTCGCCAACGTGCTGTTCGTGGAGTCGATCGACACCGCCTACGTGTTCGGCATTGAGACCCCCGATGCTCGCCCAGGCGGACTGCCGGCCGATGTGGCCGACCACCAGCAACTGTTCATTCAATTCCTGCGCGAGCAGACCCATGAAGACATTCGCGCCTTGGGCATGCTGGCCAAGGTTTTCCGAGGGCATGAGTACGGATGCGAAGTCGCAGCGACGGCCGCCTACGTGGTTGCCCGCGACGTATCTCTGAACTTGGGTGTGGGCTACCAAACGGAGTCAGGCGCCTACGAGTTGGTCGGGATCCATAAAGACGACGAT
>JAJUHM010000025.1 GCA_029279925.1 Aquabacterium olei | reverse complement strand
GCACCATCGTCTGGGTCCATGCAGAACCCGAGCGCTTCGAGCCGCGTGTGGTCCAGCAGGAACCGCTCGGTGCCAGCGCGGTGGCCGTGCGCGCCGGGTTGTCGACCGGCGAGCGCGTCGTCACACAGGGCGCCAGCCTGCTGTCGCAAGTGCGATGAGGGGGGCGCATGTTTGACCTTCTGATTCACCTCAGCCTGAGGCAGCGCCTCGTGGTGGCCGGCATGGCGCTGCTGCTTGTCGTCTACGGCACCTTCAGCGCGCAGCGCATGCCGATCGACGTCTTTCCTGACCTCAACAAGCCCACCGTCACCCTGATGACGGAGGCCGGCGGCATGGCGCCCGAGGAGGTCGAGCAGCTGGTGACCTTCCCGATCGAGGCCAGCATGAACGGCATGCCGGGCGTGACACGGGTGCGCTCGACCTCGGGCGTGGGCCTGTCGGTGGTCTACGTCGAGTTCGACTGGGGCACCGACATCCTGCGCAACCGGCAGCTGGTCAACGAGCGGCTGAATCTGGTGCGCGAGAACCTGCCCCCCGGCGTGCTGCCCCAACTCGGCCCCATCTCGTCCATCATGGGTGAGGTGGTGTTGCTTGCCTTGCCGGCCGATGCGGGCAAGGTCAGCCCGATGGTGGTGCGCGACTACGCCGACACGGTGTTGCGGCCGCGTCTGCTGACGCTGCCGGGCGTGGCGCAGGTCATCACCATCGGCGGGCAGGTGCGCCAGTTCCGCGTCGAGATCGACCCGGTCCAGCTGCAGGCCCTGGGCGTCGAGCGCGACGAGGTCGAGCGCGCCTTGCAGGACTTTGGCAGCAACACCAGCGGTGGCTTCCTCGAGGCACAAGGCCGCGAGTGGTTGATTCGCCATCTCGGCCGTACCACGGACATCAACCACCTGCGCAAGCTGGTGGTGGCGGTGCGCCAGGGGCAGCCCGTGCTGCTGCAGCAAGTGGCCCGCGTGCTGGAGGCCCCGGCGGTGCGACGTGGCGACGGGGGGTACAACGGCAAGCCGGCCGTCATCATCTCGGTTCAGAAGCAGCCGACCGCCGACAGCGTCCGTCTGACGCGCGAGGTCGAGCGTGCCATGCAGGATCTGGCCCGCAGCCGCCCTGCCGGCATCGACGCGCCGACCTTCCTGTTCCGTCAGGCCGATTTCATCGAGCGCGCCATCGGCAACGTGGTGGAGGCCCTGCGTGACGGCGCCATCATGGTCGGCATCGTGTTGTTCGCCTTCCTGCTGAACATGCGGACCACGATGATCTCGCTGACCGCCATCCCGTTGTCGCTGCTGACCACGGCGGTGGTCTTCCGCTGGTTCGACCTGTCGATCAACACCATGACGCTGGGCGGGCTTGCGATTGCCGTGGGTGAACTGGTCGACGACGCCGTGGTGGATGTCGAGAACGTGCTGCGCCGCCTGAAGGAGAACCGGGCCTTGCCCGAGCCCCGCCCCGTGCTGGAGGTGGTGGCGGCAGCCTCGCGGGAGGTGCGATCGGGCGTGGTCTATGCCACGCTGATCGTGGTGCTGGTCTTCATCCCGCTGTTTGCCCTGCCGGGCATCGAGGGACGGCTGTTCACGCCGCTGGGCGTGGCCTACATCGTGTCCATCCTGGCCAGCATGCTGGTCGCCACGACGGTGACGCCGGTGCTTTGCTACTGGCTGTTGCCCCGCCTCAAGCGGCTGGACCATGGCGACAGCCCGCTCGTGCGTCGCCTCAAGGTGTGGGACGCTCACCTGTTGAGCTGGTCCTTCCGCCATGGGACGGCGTTGATGGCCACTGCCTTGGCTGCCGTGGCCCTGGCGGCGCTGGCCGTGAGCCAGTTCCCGCGCAGCTTTCTTCCCGCTTTCAACGAAGGCACGCTCACGGTCAATGTGCTGCTGAACCCGGGGACCTCGCTGGAGGAATCGACCCGCATCGCCACGCTGGCCGAGCGGCTGGCACGTCAGGTTCCCGAGGTGTCGCAGGTGGGACGCCGCACCGGCCGGGCCGAGCTCGACGAGCACGCCGAAGGGGTGCATTACACCGAGATGGACGTGGAGCTGCATGCGTCGGGCCGCCCGCGCGATGCCGTGGTCGAGGACCTCCGCGCCCGCCTGGCCGTGCTGCCGGCGTCGGTCAGCATCGGGCAGCCGATTTCGCACCGGCTGGACCACCTGCTGTCCGGTGTGCGGGCGCAGATCGCCCTGAAGGTCTACGGCGACGACCTGGACACCCTGCGCGCGGCGGCCGAGCAACTGCGCGCACGGCTTGCCACGGTGCCCGGCGTGGCCGACCTGCAGATCGAGAAGCAGGTGCTGATCCCGCAACTCAAGATCCGGCTGGATTACGACGCGGTTGCCCAGTACGGTGTGGCGCCGGGTGCCGTGCTGCGCAGCCTGCAGCAGCTGATCGAGGGCGAGCGCATCACGCAGGTGGTGGACGGCCCCCGCCGCATCGACCTGGTGGTGCGGCTGTCGGACGCGGCCCGGGAGCCCGAGGCCTTGCGCCAGTTGCTGGTGCCCACGCCGCGTGGCCCGGTGCCCCTGTCCAGGCTTGCCACAGTGGAAGAGGGCGACGGCCCGAACCAGATCGGCCGCGAGAATGGCCGCCGGCGCATCGTGCTGTCGGCCAATGCCGAAGGGCGCGCGCTGTCTGCCGTGGTGGCCGACATCCGCGAGGCCGTGGCCGCCACGCCGCTGCCCACGGGCTACTTCACCGCCCTGGAAGGGCAGTTTCAGGCGCAGGAGCAGGCCGCCAAGCTGATCGCGCTGCTGGCGGTGGTCTCGCTGGCGCTCGTCTTCATGGTGCTCTACAGCCGTTACCGCTCGGTGGTGCTGTCGCTCATCATCATGGGCAACATCCCGCTGGCGCTGGTGGGCAGTGTCATCGCGCTGGCGGTCTCCGGGCAGCCTCTGTCGGTGGCCGCGCTGGTGGGTTTCATCACGCTGGCCGGCATTGCCACGCGCAACGGCATCCTCAAGATCAGCCACTACATCAACCTGTGCGCCTACGAAGGCGAGCGCTTCGGCGACGCGATGATCGTGCGCGGCTCGCTGGAGCGCCTGACCCCGGTGCTGATGACGGCCCTGGTGACGGCCTTTGCCCTCGTGCCGCTGCTGCTGGCGGCCGACGCACCGGGCAAGGAGTTGCTGCATCCCGTGGCGGTGGTGATCTTCGGTGGCCTGATGAGCTCGACGCTGCTCGACACGCTGCTGACCCCGGTGATGTACCGGCGTTGGGGAGAGGCCCCCACGCGCCGTCTGATCGAAGCCCGAACGGGCGAACGCTTCTGAACCACGCAAGAAAGGAACCGACCATGAACCGATGGATCCACACGACCGCTGCGATGCTGGCTGCCCTGGCGATGGGCGCTGTCAGCCCGCTGGCCCTGGCGCACGATGACGCCACGCTCGATCGCATGCAGGCACCGAATGGCGGCCAGCTGCGTGCAGCGGGGGCCCTGCATTACGAACTGGTGCTGGCGCCGGTGGGCGCGCAGGGCAAGACGCTGCCGGTGGCCGTCTACCTCACCGACCACGGTGGCAACACGGTGAGCAGCGAGGGGGCGACGGGCACCGTGACCCTGTTGGGCCAGGGGCAGAAGACCCAGGTGAAGCTGGTGGCCGCAGGCGGCAACCTGCTCAAGGGCGAGGGCGCGTACGTGCCGGGCCCGGCCCTGAAGGCCATCGTGTCGATCACGCCAAAGGGGCAGGCGGCGGCGCAAGCCCGTTTCACGCCGTATGCGATCAAGGCCACCAAGCCGGCTGCCTCGCACGCCGTGCATGACCACGGCGACCATGCCGGTCACCGGCACTGAGCGCCCATGAAGAACGCCGCCGAAGCCCAACAGGCTCTCGGCGGCGTCAGGGGTCTGGTGGACCGAAGGTCCGCCGATATCGAACTTTCATCGACTTTCAGCGCGTCTCACCGAGTCTTGATCCTCTGCTATCCCCCTAGAGAAGGGGGCTCACAGGTTGACTCACACAGCATCACGGCGCATCATCCAATCGCACCGATGTTGGTGGGTTGGTAGGTGGGTTCTGTGCCGAAGAAATCGAGGGAGCTCTCCCCGCTTGAGGTGGGACGCCTGAAGGATCCGGGGCTGCATGCGGTGGGCGGTGTCGCCGGCTTGGCGCTGCAGGTCTTGCCGTCTGGGGCGCGGAGCTGGATCCTGCGGTACTCAGTCGCCGGCAAGCGCCGCGAGATGGGGCTGGGCGGATTCCCTGACGTCACCCTCGCCGATGCCCGGAGAAAGGCCAGGGAGGAGCGCGAGAAGGTCGCGAATGGCGTCGACCCCATCGTGGCGCGCAAGGCGGCCGCGAGTGCGCTGAAGTCCCAGCGTGCCAAGGCGGTGACCTTCAAGGAGGCGGCAGAGGCGTACATGAAGGCTCACGAGCCTGGTTGGCGCAACGCCAAACACGCGGAACAGTGGCGCAACACCCTCGCCAGCACTTATCCGACCATTGGGGCTTTGCACGTCGCGGACGTTGGGCTGCCGCAGGTGCTCGAGGTGCTGGAACCTATCTGGCAGACCCGCACCGAGACTGCCACGCGGTTGCGCGGTCGCATCGAGTCCGTACTCGACTGGGCAACGGCGCGCGGCTATCGCGAGGGCCTGAACCCGGCGCGCTGGCGCGGCCACCTGGATCACTTGCTACCGGCACCGGGCAAGATCATGAAGCCCAAGCACCTGCCGGCCGTGGCAGTGGATGAGGTCGCGGCCTTCATGAACGAGCTGAAGAGCCAGGCGGGCGTTGGGGCCCGTGCGCTGGAGTTCCTCATCCTGACCGCGGCGCGATCCGGGGAGGTCCGTGGCGCGACCTGGGACGAGGTTGACCTCGACGCAGCAGTGTGGACCGTGCCTGCCGAGCGGATGAAGGCCGGGAAGGAGCATCGCGTGCCGTTGCCGCCGCAGGCGGTCGAACTGCTTAAGGCTACTCCTAAGCGTGCGGAAACAAACCTGGTCTTTCCCGCGCCCCGAGGGGGCCTCATGTCCGACATGACCATCGTAGCCGTCATGCGCCGCATGGGACGGACAGAGGTCCCACATGGATTCCGTTCCACTTTCCGGGACTGGGCTGCGGAGCGCACGAACTACCCCCGTGAGGTCGCCGAGATGGCGCTGGCCCATGTCATTACCAATAAGGTCGAGGCCGCCTATCGGCGCGGCGACTTGTTCGAGAAGCGCCGCAGGATGATGGTTGAGTGGGCTAGGTTCTGCTCGAAGAGAGCGGGCTCTTCGAAAGTGCTGCCTTTGAAAGGGAAAACCGCTGCCTGACGGTTTCAGGCGATCAAGCGGGGCCCGAAGGTGCGGGAACACCAAAGGGCCCCTGACCAACCCAAGCTGAAAGGAGCTTGAAATGGCTGTTCTTAATGTATCGCAGGTCGACACCGATGCATTTTCTGCTCTTCCTGAACGTTGCTCTGTGGAACTTGCAGACGACGCTCTTGCGCCTCAGCTGCTTAAGGGCGATCTAGTGTTCTTCAGGCGAATCGACCGCCATCCTGGTGCTGTCCATGGCGACCTCGTGTTGCTGAGGGCCGAAAACGAGACGTATTACGTCCGCGTGCTACGGATGGGCGATGACGGAGTCCCCATGATCAGGGGCACGGGTTCACGGTTCAATGCCTACGTGAGCATCGCAGCATCGGGGCTCGTACCTGTAGGAGTCAGCGACGGGATGAAGATCAATACTTGGCTTCGCCGGCTCGACTCGAATGATGGCGGCCACGCGGAGGCCTCGGTATGACATCCGCAACGAAACCAAGCGGGCCTATTCGGTACCGCCCGATATGCGGCGGTCCTTTTGGCGGGGACGGACGCTATGTGATGGCCACGATGCCCTGTATCGAGCGCGGCCTGCACGCCGTCCGCCATATGGTGCTTGAGCCTCGTACCGGGGGGGTACTGGCGGTCTCAACGGACAAGAACCAAGCCCTCAGCGATGCCCGGCGCCTCCTCCGAACCGCTAGCGCACTCGCCGCTCGTGAGGCAGCAAACGCGCCTTTGATGGAGCAAGCCGCGCTTTGGGCGGTTGAGGAAATGCCTGCCGTGCGTGAAGCGGGGACCAAGCCAAAGCACGTGCCGCGCAGACGCCGAGAAGTCTTCGAGAAGAGCGGCGGCCGGTGTTTCTACTGTGGAACGGCGCTTTCGCTGGAGGGGCAGTGGCATATCGAGCACCAAATGCCCCGGGCGCTGATGGGCCCTGACGAGTTGGTGAACCTGGTCGCAGCCTGTGCTCCTTGCAACCTTGCAAAGGGTGACAGGACTGCGCTTGAGCACTTGGTCACCACCTCGAGGGCCCGTTGATGGCGATGAAGGGCCGCGGATGAGGGTGAAAAAGAGCGGGGCGATCTCCAAGAGCCGAGAAGTACTTCAGGTAGAGGCGCGGACGCTTGACTCTGTCTGTAAACAACTGAACTGGCTTGTTGCTCGTAGCCTCGATGCGCTCGCAAATGAACCCTGTGCGGGCGCGGAGTTTCCATCGGACACTTGCACGGCTGTGGTGGAGGGCGTCCGTCGGTCTGCGAGTAGGAAGGCGCGGCAGACAGTCGCGCAGGAGGGCGCTCAGCCCGGTATAGAAGTCGAGTTGTGCACCCTTCTGCTTGCCCTGCAGGATCTCGTTTCGCACTATTCACGGAACGTCGAGCGAGCTACGCTTGAGCGACTGCAGATCAGGCGAGGTCGGCCGAGGCGTCAAGGAATCGTCGGCCCTAGCCTCCTCGGGGAGCCGGTCGAAATTCTCTCGGCAGACTACCTTGATCGGCTCACCAAGAGGGGCAAGCATCTGAGGGGCAAGCATCTGAGGGGTGATCCTGACGTCGCGGCGTTCGAGGAACTTGAGGCCATCCGCGGGGAGCTTGCCGAGCGAAGCTCCGCAGCGCCGACACTTGCTGCAGTAGTCGGCGTTTACATAGACCGGCACGGCGCGCCATACCGGGAACGGGCAAAGCAGATCAACTCGCTGCGAGCCAGGTATCAGCGCGGAAAGAAGAAGGCGACACGCCTTAGGTGATCAGGCCGGCGAGTTTATTCGCTCATTTTTTCCTTTTGATTTGATCAGCGAGGGCGCTGAGGATCAGTCCATCCGAAACAACCTCAAGAGGTTTCAAGATGGCAAAGCCAGCGCCCATCCCAGGGGTCGCAGACTTCGACTGTTTGCCCGACACGGCCCGAGCAGCGCTGCCAGTCGTGTGCTGCTTGTTTAGCATCAGCAAGGCCACTGCGTGGCGACGGGTGAAGCTCGGACTCCTTCCGCAGCCGATCCGGGAGGGGGGGTCTACCCGCTGGTTAGTCGGCGATCTGCGTCGCGCACTCGCGCAGCGGGGGCACTAATGGGCGCCCGTTCAGCGGCGCTAAATGCCGCCCCCTTGCGTCACGGGGAAGAGCGGGACGCTGCAGAACACAAGGTGTTCTTCGGGCTACAGGCTCAACTTGCGCTCCGTGGATACCAGCTTCGGAAAGTCTCCGGTGAAGACGGCCAAGAAGCGTATGCCGTCAGTCGCTGGGGAATGACTCGACAGCTCTCCACCCTTGATAACGTGGGTGCACTCCTTCAAGCGATCTCGGGAGAGCGCCATGGATGAGCTTACGAATGCCCGACCCGTTGACGAAGTCCGTGAACTCTGGGAGTTCTACCGAAGCGCAACCTTCATGCCGGTTGGTACTACGGTAGGTGGTCTCACTGTGTGGCTTTGGGCTGCTGCTTACCCGTTCGACTTCGTTGTGGCGGGATCACACCTCGCAGAAGAGCCGTCCATGCAGATCGATGTTGGAACAAAAGCGCTCTCCGTCATTGCTTATGGGGCCCTTCATCTCATCCCGTTGACGACTTTGGCACCCGGCGCCTTGGATGCACTCCAGTCTCGGCTGTCCTTCGATTACGTTGCAAGGCAGCGGGAGCTCTTGGAATGGCAGCAAGCATCGGAGCGAATGTTGAAGGAGAGGGTTTCGGGCATGGTGGAAACGGTCCTCGTCCAGGGAGGTGCCTATGGCCCGCTCCACTGACAGGCGCACGTCCAGCGTGTTGGACGGCCTCCCACGCCGTTTCTATCCCGCACGAGGGCAACGACTCACCCTGAACAGTGTTCGGGGCCCCTGGCGGCCTTCCGGTGCCGTCGCTGGTGCTGGCGTGTTCGCTGTCGTTTGGTCCACTCCCTCGGGATGCACCTTCTGGGCTCCCTTGCACGACTTTGAGCCTTCAGCACAGCTGCAGTTCATCGAGCAATGCCGCTGGCAGGATCGTTGCGCAGGCTTCCCCGGCGCATGGCCGACCGGGAGATCCGAATGAGTGTTCGAACCATGGCGAGGGTTTGGGCTGAATCTAGTCAGTCAGGATCTCATTTGCTGATGCTGCTTGCTATCGCCGACTTCGCCGACGATGACGGGAATGCCTACCCGTCGGTCCCAACCTTGGCGGTGAAGTGCAGGATGAAGCAACGGAACGCGCAAACCATCCTCTCTGCCCTGCGCAGGTCGGGCGAGTTGGATGTGCGTGAGAACGAGGGGCCACGCGGCACCAATCTGTATCGCATCACTCTTTGCGACGGGGTGCAAAAGCTTGCAGGGGTGCAAAAGCTTGCAGGGGTGCAAAACTCTGCACAGAGGGATGCAAAGGCTTGCGCTAAACCCCTGCAAGGGCTTGCATACGAACCATCAGAGAAACATCAGAGAACCAGAGAGAGCTCGCGTGCAACGC
This sequence comes from Aquabacterium olei, assembly GCA_029279925.1. Taxonomy (GTDB): domain Bacteria; phylum Pseudomonadota; class Gammaproteobacteria; order Burkholderiales; family Burkholderiaceae_C; genus Aquabacterium; species Aquabacterium olei_A. Next base: position 9,133 of record JAJUHM010000025.1, on the reverse strand, counting down.
GCTCGCCTGCTGCTGATCGTGGCTCCCGCCTTCCTCAAGACTGGGCGCCGAGCGATGAGCATCTCGCCTTCTGCCGGCAGAGCCGGCCAGATCTCAACCCCGCCGAGGTGGCCGATCGCTTCCGGGATCACTGGCTGGCGCAGCCCGGCGTAAAGGGCAGGAAGTCGGACTGGTTTGCTACTTGGCGCAACTGGGTACGAAACGAGAGACGAACTGCTAATCCGCCTCAGTCGCAGGTTGCTCGAGAGCCTTGGGAGTCTGCACGATGAGCTACGGCTTGAAGCCGCCACCCGGCGCAGCATCCGTTATCGAATCTCGGGAGCGGATGGACTTCAGGGAAGGACCGGTGATCGTCTCCTATGTCGGCACCACGCCCTGGGACGCGCCACATGTGCACTGCACTTCCGGACAGGACTATGACTGGGAGTGGGCGTGGGGACTCGAGCTTTGCGTTGTGTTGAAGCCGGGGGTGAACGCCCGGGACGCCATCTTGAACTGCTTCCAGCGGTGCACTTTGGATCGATTTCTCACGCTGATTGACATCGAGCGGAAGCTTGTTTCGTATGTCGTCTGCCTGATGCCTGAACGGGTCTGGCATCTCCGCGACGTCTCGGCCTACTTTCCGGAGCCCGCCTGTGCAACTCATTCCTGACACCATCAATCTTGCTGATTTCATGCCGCGGCCCGAGTTCGAAGCCAAGGTGCGGCCCGCGTCCGACTTCCTCGCTGACGTGAAGCTTGCTCTAGGTCCCAAGGACCTTCGGCCCAAGCATCCCACGATCCTTTCCCGCAAGGCCCAGGGACTCATCGAGTTCCGGCCCGGCGAGATAACGGCATGGACTGGCTACAACGGACATCGTAAAAGCATGCTCACAAGCCAGGTCGCACTCGAACTGTGCGTGCAGCGGCAGCGCGTCTTGCTTGTCTCCCTGGAGATGGACCCGCCAAACACAATGGCCAGGATGACCCGTCAAGCCGTGGCCTCAGGCGCTCCCTCTGTTCGCGACATCGAAGCTTTTCACCGCTGGTCCGACGGGCGGCTCTGGCTCTTTGATCACGTAGGGAAACTCGAAACCAAAACAGCACAAGCCCTGTGCCGCTACTTTGCTCAGCAGTTGTCTGGTCAGCACGTCTTCATCGACTCGATGATGATGGTCTGCAGTTCGGAGGAGCACCTCGACGAGCAGAAGCAGTTCGTCACTGACCTGTGTCGCATTGCGAAGGAAACGGGCCTCCATGTCCATCTCATCACTCACTGTCGCAAGCCGCCGAGCGGTGAAGAGGGCAAGCCGCCGAGCAAATACGACATCAAAGGGTCCGGCGCCATCAGTGATCAGGCTCATAACGTCATGGTCGTCTGGGCCAACAAGGCGAAGAAGGCAAAGTTGGAGGAGGACCCGTTGGACTTCAAGGCAAGAGAGCAGCCCGACGCGCTTCTAAGCTGTGAGAAACAACGCAATGGCGAGTGGGAAGGCAGGTTGAAGTTCTGGTTTCACGACCCGTCCTTGAGGTTCTGCGACGACTACACCTCTCCTGTTTCCCCTTACGCGCTCACCGACCTCGGGTAACGCGCAATTCTCTATCCCAGTCCACGCTCATTGGAGAACCGAAATGCAGATCCCTTTCTCTGGCCCACGTTTCAATACCAAGCCGGGCATCCCGACCGAGTTGCGACGCGAGATCAACTCTCTTGCTCATCACCTGGCACAGATGGACTTCACTCGGCATAGGAACGAGCTCTTGGCGCATGCAGAGCAACTGCTTCGTGAGGGCGCGGACCACGATACCGTCGTGCGTGGTCTCCGGGACGTAGCTAGGAGCTGAGTATTGCGACAACTACGCCTGTGCGCGAACGAGCGCGCGCGAGGCGCTCCTGAGGCCGATTTCCGGAGCAAGTACATGCGCGCATTTAGGCGCGCGCGAGGATTGGTTGGCAGATTTCGCGGCAAGGTGCGCCCGGGCGTACGTGCACGCGTATGAGCCTGTGGCTCCGACCCACTGTGCGGATCTGCCGGTTTTTTCACGCATCACGCGCATGTGCGTGCGGGTGCGCGCCTCTGAGATGCATGACATGGCTCACTCTCGCGCCCGCGTAGCACATTCTGTACAATTCCTGAATCGATCAGCTCACATGCTGATCCGCTGAGATCGTAGAGCCGCCAGCAGCTCACTTTTTCCCCTGGGAGGGAGATGTGATGCCTGAGCCAATCAACTATCTCGGTCTGATGCCCCAGTTCGATTTCACGAAGGACATCATGGGGGGGCTGCAGGTTGGTGACGCCATCAGCCAGCTTCGTGCAGCGGACACGCAGAGGCGGCAAGCGATGGCCCTGCAGCAGCAATACCAAGCCGACCTGCAGGCGCACTTCGCCAACCCGACGCCGCAGGGCGCAGCCGCGCTGGTCGCCAAGTACCCGCAGCAGCGTGAGGCGCTCACGGAGTCGTGGAAGACGCTCACGGAGGAGCAGAAGCGCGGCGAGCTGAAGGCCGGGAACATGGTGTTCTCGGCGCTGCAGAACGGCCGGACCGAGCTTGCCGCGCAGGTGATGGCCGATCGCATCGCGGCGCTGAAGAACGCGGGCATGCCCACAGCCGACGAAGAGCGTGTGCTCGAGCTCATCAACACCAACCCGGAACAGGCCAAAGGCGTGGTGGGCTACACGCTCGCCTCCATCGACGACAAGTTCGCCGACAACTACGCCAAGTTCGGTGAGGAGTCTCGCAAGACAGAGCTCCAGCCCGCCGCACTCCGCAGGGCAAAGGCTGAGGCGAGCTCGGCGGAGGTCGAGTCGGTTGTAGCGCCAGCCCGCGCACAGCTCGAAATGGACAACATCAGAAGCCAGATTGAAGACCGCGCCGGGCGTCTTTCCTTGGACACCGACAAGCTGATCAGCGACACCCAGTTCAACAAGGAAGAGCTTAGGCCCAAGGGGGGGCAGCTACATGAAGGCGGGCGGAACTTCAACAAAGAGGCAGCGGCGACCACTGAAGCGGCCGACCAGTCTGCAACGCAAATGCTTTCCCTGGCCGAGAAGTTGGAGAAGCTCGGCGGGGGGTGGGGCGCTGCAGGAGGCGCTGTCACGTGGTTGCAGAATGCCTTTGGCGCGGAAAGCGCATGGAACGACGCAAGACGGGAGTACATCCGCTTGCGCAATGCCGCAGCCATCAAGAGCCTTCCTCCCGGTCCTTCCACTGACAAGGACGTTGACATGGCGATGAAGGGATTCCCCCCTGAAAGCGCCGCAGCGAGCACGCTTTCCTCCTTCCTGCGTGGAATGGCGAAGCTCCAGCAACGGGAGGCCGTTTATGAGAACGCGCGTGCCGAGTGGGTCAGTTCTGTGGGGCACTTGGGGAAGGCCCGCGCGGATGTCGAGGTTGATGGAAGGAAGGTGCCTGCCGGCACCTCGTTCACCGACTTCATCAAGCAGCACCTGGACAAGAAAGCTGGTGAGCAGTTTGGCTCGAAGACTGTTCAAGCCCGCTCCTACATGCGGTGGGCTCAGCCTGCAGGCGCTACGCCCGCCGGCCTGGGCTCTGGCACGTTCGGAATCGGGGGGAAGCAATGACGGCTCCGAACAGCTACAAGGACCCGTACTGGGCCGATCTAGCTGGCCGTGTCGAAGCCAAGTTGGATCTACCTGCTGGATTGCTACAGCGCATCGTGACTCACGGAGAGCGGTCCAATTCCGACCAGGTGTCTAAGGCCGGGGCTCGCACGCCTTTCCAGATCATCCCTGAAACGCGTAATGCGGCCATCAAGAAGTGGGGCATTGATCCTTACCTCAGCCCCGAGAATGCGTCAGAGGTTGCGGGCTTGCTGCTCAAAGACAGCCTGCAGCGCAACGGCGGGAAGATCTCAGAGGCCGTCGGCGAATATCACGGGGGAACAGACCGAAGCGGCTGGGGGCCACGCACGCAGGCGTACATCAATCGCGTGATGATCGGTCTCAAGAGCGACGAGCGCAAGGCGGTACAACAGGGCAAGCCAGAAAGCACGTTTGATCGAGTGAAGGCGTCGATGCAGGCTAGTCAGCCTCCCAGCCTTGCGGGCGTGTTCGAAGCCTACCAAGCCGGCAGGATGACTCGAGAGGAGGAGCGGGCGCTTGAGGCTGACGTGCGCAGCGGCTTGGTCATGCTGCCAAAAGGCATGCTCCTAAAGGGCGAAAAGGCCGTGCCCCCCGCCAACACGATTCCCGCTGCCGTCGTAGCCGCATACCGCGCTGGCAACATGACGCCTGAAGAGCGGGCGCAGTTCGAGGATGACGTGCGATCGGGGATCGCGCTGCTACCCGACGGGATGGCTATTGGACAGACGGCTGGGGAGGAGCAGGAGCCGCCTGGGCTCGTTGCTCGGCTCGCTGATGTGGTGACGGGCAACCTTCGTCGCACGACTGAGTCTTCTGCTCTCCCCGAGTGGACAGGGATGCCCGAGTTGAACCAGTTCAGCATGTCAGGCCTGAAGACCGGGCTGGGGACACTGCTTGCCAATCCGAGCGAAGCCGTCAAGGTCATTCAGGCTAACTTCCCAGGCGTGCAGGTTCGACAGGACCCAAAAGGGAACTTCGTGCTGAGGTCCTCTTTGGACGACCGGGAGTATGTGATCCCACCGGGCTTCACCACCGGCGACATTCCGCGGGCACTTGCTGGCTTGCTAGCCTTTACTCCTGCGGGGCGTTCGACGACGCTGACAGGCATGGCGGCAGGAGGCGCCGCGACGCAAGCAGTCATTGAAGGAAGCCAGGCCGCCACCGGCGGTGAGTTCAACCCGAGCGACGTGGCGGTCGCAGCCGTAATGCCGCCGCTGGTTGCAACTGCTGGCCGGCTCGTGGCTCCTGCAGCACAAGGCGTGAGGAGCGTTGCCCAACGTATGAGGAACGGTCCAGCGGTTGCCACCTCTGACGATTCGGCAGCAATGGCAGCGGCAACCCGCGCCGGGGAGCCCACAGTACCATCCCCATTGAATGCATCTCAAGGTGTCCCTGACGTCGCTCCTGCCCCCGCATCGCCAGCGGCCGGGCCACACCGAGCTATGCCCGTAGATGAACTGGCGCAGACAGCGCGTAAGGCTGCCGGCGGGGGGCTGGGTAGTCGGCAAGCGAGTCAGGCTCTTGCCGCGCAAGCTGCGCCTGATCCAGCAGTCTTGTCGGCGGCGAAGCGTCTTGGGATCACAGAGTACTTGCAGCCAGACCACGTGACTACCAGCCAAGCCTACCGCGAGCTTGCTCAGGCAGTGAAGTCCGTACCGTCCTCGCAGGCACGTGCATCGGAGATCGAAGGACTTGAGAGGGTCTCTCGACGGGCAGCCGACCTCATTGACGAGATCGGTGGAACGACCGACCTATCGGCGCTGTCTGCGACAGTTCGCAGTAGCATGCAGGCTACGCAGCAGCAACTGGACAGGGAAGCGGACCGCCTGTACTCCAAACTTCGCGCCTCCGTTCCGGCTCAAGCTGAGGCCCCAGCACCGAACGTACTTTCGTTCATCCAGCAGCGGGCCAGCGACCTGGGAGGAGAGTCCAACCTATCCGGCATGGAGCGGATGATTCTTCGGAAACTCACTCCACGGACCGGTCCCCGAGCCGAGTTGATTCATGGGTCTGCCGGGGGCGGGCTAATGAGCGCACCCACTCACGTGGCGCGGGAAATGACATTCGTGCGCCAGCCCACCTATGCGCTACTAGACGATGTCCGACGAGACCTAACTGCCGCCCGAGTGCAGCGAGCGGGACCATTCAAGGATTCTGATTCTGGTCTTATCAAGAAGCTAGAAAAGGAGCTAATGAAGGACCAGCGCGCGGCTCTTGAGCCGTATGGCATGCTGCCGACCTTCGACGCCGCTCGTGGTGCTGTGGCCGTGCGAAAGGGGCTCGAAGATGATCTCGTTGCGCTATTTGGCAGGGACCTTGATGCTACTTTTGTCGGCACTGGCGGAGCCGGTCTGCCCGGCGCTGTTCGGGCTCTGGCTCAGGGGGATTCTGAAAGACTGGTTCGGCTGATTACAGCTGTGCCGGAGGGGCTGCGCCCACAAGTCGTTGCGTCGGGGATTGCAACGGCATTTCGGTCCGCTGGAACTCGCGGAGAGATCAGCTTTGCCCACTACGCCAAGTGGTACGAAGGCTTAATGCGGAATCGCAAGGCGTACGCCGCGGTCATGTCGAGTTTGCCACTCTCTGCGCGCAAGCAACTGCATGCGCTGTATAAGGTCGCTGACGGGATCAGCAAGGCAAGCAAGGAGAGGATCACCACTGGCCGCATCAATGCGGTCTCCGAGCACCTCAAGGATGCAGACACCCTTGCTGCACGGCTGTATGAAACGGCCCAGCGTTCCGCGGCGGGTGCTGTCGCCGGCACGGTGGCCGCTCCTGTTGTCGGTCCTGGCGCAGCGGCAGCCATTGCCAGCGCGGTCACCAGCGGACCCAAGCAGCCGGCGATCCGCGCTGTGGACGAACTGATTGCTTCGCCCGAGTTTGCTCGCATGGTGAAGGCGGGAGCGGGGCAACCCAGGGCCGCAGCAGCTAAGCGCATGGCGCGCTCCGCGCAGTTCATCCGATTTGTTCGCGCTGTTGGCGATCCTTCCGAGTTCTCTAACCGGGAGCGATGGATCATGCAGGCGATTCAAGCATCGGAGGCAAACCGCAGATAGTTGGTGGGAGCAGGCTTCTTCCAAGTCTTCTTGGTGGCTACCATTCTTTCCATACAAGACTTGGGAGTGAACATGTCATATGAGGCTGGTGTGGGAGTCGCCTTGTGTCTCTGGGCCTTCAGTACAGCCCAGCTGGTTATTGCGCTGAACTCGCGCATGGCGAGGAACCTCAGCAAGGTTGGATTGCGTATCGCCTGGTCGACCCTGCAACCAGTCCCTATGACCGCGGCAGATGCAGCCCGTGGCTCGGTCGCCAGACTGCTCCGCTTCTTGGCCTTCTGCGCGATAGGCGTTCTTTCTGTGGCGCTCAGCTGGTTCTATGTGTTCGCCTGGGTGGTGCTGACCGCGTATAAGTGGTCGAAGGACTCCGGAGCGCCCGAAGCGGTGAAGACGTACCGCTGGAAGGTCCGGAACCTCGACATGTCGTTTGACGATATGGTGCGCGAACTTGTGACCCTCCGATCTTCAGAGCCGATTGATCTGGAAGAGGCGAAGGCATCTATTCGGAACGATATGCGCGGCCGCGGGCTGCCGGCCTGATGAGCCTCAGTCCCGTTCGCGTCGGGTAGGGGCTTGTGGGATGACTGAAGCCAGCATGTATCCCACTCTCCCCCATGCGGCACGGATCGGCGACGCAGGGAGTTCCGGAACTCGGACTTCCATGAACGTGACGACGTCTAGGTGACGGTCCTGATGAAAAACCGCTCTCAGGGAGCCGGACACATGGTCGAGTGCACAGAGAATAGCGGTGCTGAAGGTGGGTCGGAGCGGCTTCATGTGATTTGCCCTTTCCTCCTCCTCGGGCCAGTAGGCCAGGGGGAACTGATGCCTGCGCGAGTAGCATCTTAAATGCGTGCGGCCCCATGGCAGAGGCCTAGCGGTTGGACCATCGCAGCCTATCGGCGGAAGCCGGCTTAAGTCTGATGCATGGAAGATGGCGTCAGCCGCCCGGGCTGGGAATCCCAGATCTCGCGGGCGTTAGTCGCGGTGCGAAGCCCCAGACATCAACGAGGGGCCGTTCGTACATCAGAAGCGTTATGTCGTAGCCGTGGACATCGCCCACCGGCAGCGCTTTCACCCCCGGGATATCGCCTTTGAAAATCAATGGCGTAGCGATTTTTTCATGGATTTCGGCCCCCAGGGCCGCAGCAACTTTTTTGCCCTCGGTGAACCGTGGCAATGCGCGACCACCCTCACCTAGGGCTAGTGCTTGAGCCATGCCGCGCTGGCTAATGACGGCAGTCTTGCTCTGATCGTTGAGGACATAGCAGTCAATGTCTATGCCGACTGCCTCCCGAAGGTTTCCCTTGTGGGTTGCCTTCAACCCCCATCGAGCCGCTGCCGCTGGTTTGGCTTGGTCAACGCGCGCCGACGCAGCAATCAGCACGGACCGAGGCAGCGGTAGGATTTGAATCGGAAGCGGGTGGTGTCTCCTCCCAAGTCCGAGAAGACGAAGCCCCAAGGTGCCTTGTCGTCGCCCACCGCGATGAGGCCCTGGCACTTTTGATCGTCAGCGCTGCTGAACTGATCAACAGAGCGAAGGCCGCTTTTCGGTGCGGCGTGGGCATCACCGTCTCACGTCGGCTGAGAATCGTGGCGCCCGTTGAAGCTGACCTCCAAGGCGTCGTTCATCACCATCACGAAAACCTCTCTGAACGACGTCGTGTTGGTGATTTCATAGCTGCAGCCATTTGATCGGAAGTCCAGCAGCACCCCGTGATGGCTGAATGTCAGCAACGCCAGCTCGATAGGCTTCGGTTCTGGAACGGGCGGCAAGACGTGAAAGCACGCCTCTCCATAGAGATGCTTTCCATCTGCTTTGACGTCGAAAGCCACGCGGAGTAGTTTGCCGCCGATGTTGACGACGGCGGCCGAGCTTTCGTCCATGCGGGTGATGGAAGCGGGGTGGCCCCTCGCAGCCAGCCCTTCAACGAGGGTCGTCATATCGCTCATCAGTCCATTGATCGCCAACCGTAGCCTCTCTGCGCTCTCCAGCCGCCGTTGCAGCTTATCGATCGATTCAAAGTAGTCGCTCATTGGCAGGTTCAGCATTGCGCTCCACCCTTCAGTAGTTGTCGCTCCAGCTGAACAGTCTATGGCGTGAGACAGTGGCGCGTCTCTCCGCGAAATGGCCGAGTGCGCATGATGATGCTCGTCCGCCAGCGAGTCTTGCTGGCTAGACCTCGGGTGGAGCGGTCTCTGCTTCTCCCTCGGATTGCGGCTGCCAGTCGTGCGGTTGAAGGGGCTGGCACCACCAGACCTGAACGTGCTCCATCGGCTGCTCAGTGCTCTCGTTCTTACCCATCTCGTGGCCGACCAAGTAGAGGCCGGTTTCATCAACCTTGGCCAGCGTCACATCCACGATCGGCTGGAGCGCATCTGTCTCCATTGAGGACCACTTGCGCTCCAGCAGCTCTGCCTTGCGAGTCCATCGCTTGCCCCATGGTGGGCCCCAGTCACTCACGACCAAGCGACCCTCTACCGGCTCGG
>JAJUHM010000024.1 GCA_029279925.1 Aquabacterium olei | reverse complement strand
GGAGCATGGGACTGCTTTCCGAGAACAACTGGAAAGCCCGTTAACTAAGGCGTTAGAAATTTCAGGAAGATCATGCCACTTCAACGAATCGAGATACATGGATTTCGCGGGTTTAGCTCGCAAGGAACGCTGAACTTTGCGACGCCGACCGGCGCTAATGGAAGTGGATTGACAATACTTACCGGACCAAACAATTCTGGTAAGTCTTCTATCCTGGAGTGCCTAAAGGCAAGATCAGGGCATCAGTCATCAAGCTTTACCGTTGGAGCCAGAAACTCCGCAGTAGAAGAGGTTTGTATTTCATACAAAATCAATGAAACTGTTGAAACAATAAAATCAATACGTAAAGGCGCAAGTGAAACAAAAAGAGAAGGAGCCGTTGTTGGCTTCCATATCTTCGTACTGCCATCAAGGCGCGCGTTTTCGCCGTACTTTTCACGAAGCGAATGGAATAGAGAGCAGCACGTACAGAACTCTCCTTTGGCGGCGCAGCGCACGTCAATGCTAAACGGCTTCGAATATCGATTGTTTCAGATATTAAAAAATCCTGATGAGTTTAATAGAATTCTTCATGAGATCCTTCCATCAAAGCCCGAATGGTCTATAGATCAGTCAGATCAAGGTCAGTACTTTCTAAAGTTCTTCAACGGAACGAGCGCTCATTCCAGCGACGGCATGGGCGAGGGAATTGTCAGCATCTTCTCCATAGTCGACTCCCTATACGATTCAAAGCCCGGTGACACCATCGTAATTGATGAGCCAGAATTGTCGCTACACCCAGCCCTACAAAAGAGGGTGTCAAAGACGCTGAGTAATTTTGCAAAGGACCGGCAAATCATTATTTCAACACACTCCCCTTATTTCGTTGATTTGGGCGCGCTCGCGAATGGAGGGCACCTGGCGAGAGTTGTTACAGGGGGAGGAGGTTCTGTTATATACGAGCTTTCGCCTTTGGCTAAGGAGGCTGTAATTAAGCTATCAAGCGGGAATTTGTACAACCCCCATGTATTTGGCCTGGATGCACGAGAGCTGTTTTTTCAAGAGGATCAAATAATCCTAACCGAAGGGCAGGAGGATGTTTTGCTTTACCCAAAAATTGCAGAACAGCTGGGACTACCAATCCAAGGAAGCTTCTTTGGCTGGGGGGCTGGTGGCGCAGGAAATATGAAGCATCTTTGCAGAATATTGAGTGACCTCGGGTATATGAAGGTGGCGGGGCTACTCGACGGGGATAAGATTTCTGAACGCGACAGCCTAAAAACCGAATTCCCTGATTTCTTTTTTGAACGCATTCCAGCAAAAGACATCAGGACCAAGCCTGAGCGAAGAGCAACAGAGGCAGTGGATGGACTGTTGGATGCAAATCTCAACATGAAAGAGGAACACAAAGAAGTTGTGGTGGATCTTTTTCGCAGACTTGACGCTCACATGACTTCGATTGCGTGAGCATCAGCGAAAATTTCTAACTGTCGGTTCAACGCGGACGCCAACACTGGCCATGGCTTCGCCATCTTCATGGCCAGTGTTGGTGCCCTCCGCCTTCGGCTCCGGCGCCGGTTAACCTGGGCGTTAGGCCTCTTCAAAGCAGCCATGCCGTACATCGAACCACGAAGCATCACTGAGCAGGAGTCACGAGTAATCGAGACCCTGCTTAGCCGCGCGCCCGTAGTGGCCTCGTCTTGGTTAGCTCGTGGCGCAATCAACAAATTGGTAGTGCACTCCAAGTGCGACTGTGGCTGTGCAAGCATCGGCTTCCTGCCTGAGTCTGAGAAAGCACCCAAAGAAACAGGTCGCCTTGCCGACGGGCTTGGACTTACCGCAAACAACCAAGAAGTTGGTTTGCTTCTGTACGGAACCGAAGCAAAGCTGGTGGAGCTCGAAATTTACTGGCATGAAACAGCCCCAGCCCCTCTCCCTTTGGCTGAAACAATAGTCCCATGGGAACAAGGCGCGCAACTTCGTGAGGTGGCGGAGCAAAATGCCAAAACTTAGTTTTCGGCCACGCCCAACCGCGTGTGCATCGGTCACCAGCCTAACTGGTCGTTCAACGTGGACGCCAATAAGGGCCATGCCTTCGGCATTTTCATGGCCCTTATTGGTGCCCTGCGCGCTTCGCGCTCCGGCGCCGGTTAACTAGGGCGTTAGAACTGTTCTCCGCAGCAAACAATGAAAAAAGACAGAGTAAAAATCCCCACGGATCTATCAAATGCTGTTCTATACAAGGCGGCAAAGACATGCTGTGTTTGCCGTATTCCCCGTGCACCAGTTGAAATTCATCACATCGATCAAGACCCGTCTAACAATGTTGAAAGCAATCTCATTGCAGTCTGCAGAAACTGTCACGATGAGGCTCATACAAAGCGTGCCCTGTCGCAAAACTTAACGCCTTCCAGGTTACTTGATTTTAAGGAGAAATGGGAGCGCGAAGTTTCTACACGAGCGGCGCAAGCAATGCTCCCAAGCGGAAATCTGAGCCAAGCAATCTGGACTTATGTTAACCATCAACGTTTGCCCGACGTCATGGCAGCATTGGGCGTTAAATTTGAGCCAGACATCCTTACAAGTCTGGTTGCAAGAGGTACTACCGACCCTCATGGAATACCAATATTCCAAAAGCCACCCAAGTCCAGCTTTCTAACAACAATCTATGACAGATTCGAGTGGGATGAAAGCCGCAGACTCCATGCGCTCTACACCAGAGCCGTTGATGATGTGATCTTAGCGGCGCACCCACTTGAGCTAGGGGCCATATGGACAAAGAGTGAAATTAAGAGCTTGGTTGAACCTGGTTCACTTTGCTTCTGCATGCGCGGCTTTAGATTTCAGCGCGGAGAAGAAATATCCGGCGAAGAGGATCGCGTCGTGTATGCGAAAGCGAAAAATATTGAAATTCGCCTTATCGCAAACACTCGGCACATGTACGGCTCATCAGCGTTATACGACTCCTTCTCAGGCAACAGGTTCGCCGCCATTTTAATGTTGGTTAAGGATGTCACCACAGACGGACCCAACCTGGTTATTCGCGCTACGCCCCTCGCAATGGGTGCTGGTTTCGTTCATTTCGCTTATCACACTCCATATTCGCTAAGATATGGCTGGGCAAAAGGCACAGATAAGTCTGCAACAAAAAGAGCCGGAAAAGTCGCAACAACACAGTTCTAACTGTCGGTTCAACGCGGACGCCAACACAGGCCATGCCTTCGGCATTCTTATGGCCTGTGTCGGTGCCCTCCGCGCTTCGCGCTCCGGCGCCGGTTAACCTTGGCGTTAGGCGTCATTAGCGTATGACAACGTATCTTCTTACTTGGAACCCCAAGAACTGGCATTGGGAAGACCTGCCAGTTATGGCGGCAAAGCTTACCGACGGCGTAGCCGTTGAACAGCGTTGGAGTTGTGGTAATTCTCGCTCGATAGCCGTCGGCTCTAGGGTCTTTCTTCTACGCCAGGGCGTCGAACCTAAAGGGATCGTTGCATCCGGTTGGGTAACCAAGGCCCCTTTTGCAGCCCCGCACTGGGACAATGACCGCGCGGCAAAGGGAGAAACGGCGTACTTCATTGAGTTCGCAGCAGACGCGCTGCTTGATCCTAATGTCACGGCACCTTTTGACACGCGTAATGCTCAAGCTGGACCGCTAGCCGATGTGCAAATAAATGCGCCTGCGTCCGGCAACTCCATTCCAGACGAAGTTGCCCTTGCCCTATCCGAAGCTTGGTCTAAATACTTGGGCGTGCATGACCAGCCGCTCGGGAAAGGCGACCCAGAATTGTGCGCACTTGAAGGTGAACAGAGGCGAAGGTTCGTCAGCCATCGCACTAGAGAACGAGCCCTACGAACAGCCAAACTCTCGGAGGCAAAGGCAAAGGATCCACATGGGCGACTTCGTTGCGAGGTACCGCGTTGTCACTTTGACTTTGAAGCCACTTACGGGTCCGCTGGCGCTGGGTTCGCACACGTGCATCACCTGCGCCCTCTTGCGGAAGCCATCGGGCCAACGCGCACAAGGCTGCAAGATCTTGCCGTTGTCTGCGCCAACTGTCACGCCATCATCCATAGAGGGGGCGCCTGCTTGCCTATCGAAAGCCTCATCCCAACCGGCAAAAATGCCGCCTAACATTACGGTCAAGCGGACGCTTACCTTGGGCGTTAGGCCACTACGAACTCGCGTGCCATGACTCCAACAGCCAAAGCGATACTTGCGATCACAGGCTTGGTAACAACGCTCATCCTCTCTGCACTAGCAAGCCGCGGGCGCAAGCACGAACAGGCACATCTTCTACAAAATGGCGCTCGCGCAACCGGCAAAGTAGTCTCCATCCGCCGAGAGAGCGATCGTGCTGGAATGCCAATGATCATGCGGTATCAGTTCACTCCTGAAGGGCAAAGCAACGTCGTTCAAGGGCAATGCCTCGCAAGTGTCTTCAGTCCATATAAGCCCGGTGATACCGCCGTCGTTTGCTACAACAAAGCCCTTCCATCCAGTTCAATCATTTTGTCGCCGAAAGGCAAACCGCTGTGAGCACCAATCCGAGCCTAACTGGGCGTTGCAGGGGACGCCTCCACCACTGCACGCTTCGGCAACGCCAAGCGGGCGCCCCTGAACTTGGGCGTTAGGCTCTCACACTTCGTACAGATGCGTTCATTCCTCCATCGAAATGCACTCGACTTAGGGCTATGGCTGCTCGGTGTAGTCAGTATGTGCCTCATGTTCAAGTCAAGCACGGACCCAAGGCCAGAGTTCATCAGCGGAACTCTGCTTGAACAGCTCTTCAAGCCCTTCTCGACAGGCAACCAAATCGTCTTCGATATTGCCGTTGGTATTGTCGTTAGCCTCTTTGTCTACGTCTTGGTGGTCCGGCTCCCGGAATGGCAAAAAAAGCGGCGGGTTAAGGCACATCTACTTCGCCGCTATGACGACCTCAAGCGCCAGTGCATAACTCACTTCTTATGGGCGTGCGGGCAGCCCGCCGCATCGGATTTGATCGATGATCTCCAGGAGATTGAGAAATTCAAAGAATTCTTCAAAACCAAGGTCACGCATGACCAAGATCGCTGGCATGCTGTCCTAAACGGACTCACTGATGAGTACGTCACTGCCATCGTGCGTGAACTCGACATGTTTCGCGGCGAACTCGACTATGCACTCACTTCCGTCGACGTTGCAGACGAGAAAGTGTTTAGCTTCATGCGCAATTTCACCCAAGTTCTGCAACGTAGCCGTTACTGGTCCGACCGAGAGGATCAATTGAAGCCGCTATCGCAGTTCATGTGGTCGGCGTTCGCAGGCTGGAGTTTCGTTACCGGTTACACCGGCAAAGATTCAATTGCAGAGATGATCAACGCCATATGATGCAGAACTTCAAGCGCCAGGCGCAACACCACTATGGTTTATCTGTTCTCCATGCCCTCTACTTCGCGCCGCAGCCTAACTGTAGGTTCAACGCGGACGCCAACATAGGCCATGCCTTCGGCATTTTCACGGCCTATGTTGGTGCCCTCCAGCCTTCGGCTTCCGGCGCCGGTTAACCAGGGCGTTAGGCAACACATGAAACGCGAGCGCGTTTATTGGGCCGCAAGTTCTTTAGGAATTGCTGGGCTCATGGCATTTGTATGGGGCGAGCGCGGCTCGTGCCCACAGTTGCTGTTGCAAGGCATGGCCGCAGCCGGGGTTGCGATGTTCGCAGCGTTCTGGTTGTGGCCGGGGCGTGTTGCCGCAAAGGCAGCATTTGCAATTACGTCTGCTGGAACCATTTGCGGCGCGCTGTTGCTCGGGACGGCCTCCTTTGCGGCCGCATTCAATGAATGCCTTGCAACTGGCGAGCCGGTGCGCGAGAAGCTGGCAGCGCACCGCACAGCGAAGGGTTACTATCCAACTTCGTTGAACGAAATAATGGTCCCTGAGCCGTGTCGCCGAGTTGTGTTGCCATCGTTGTTGAATTACTGGCCAACGGCAACAGGTTACATCCTCACCTTCAATGACTGGTTGGTAGCCCACACGGCAAGCGAGTCGGCGCCCTTCCAAGCAAACAAATGAGCGAAGCGTCGCCTAACTGGTCGGTCAAGCGGACGCCAACACGGGCCATGGCCTCGCCCTTCTCATGGCCGTTGTCCGGCCCTACGCTCTTCGGTGCTCCGGCGCCGATTAAATTGGAAGGAAGCATCTCATGATTGCTCGAGCCTCTGAAGTACCCCCAATCAGCGCACTCAGAGGCAGCTTACGCACTGCTTACTTCTTCGACTGCTACTGTATTGAGTTGCCCCCCGATTCGCGCACGCCACTCGAGCTTTATCTCAAGGTGGTCTCCAGCACTCCTCGGTGGGTCGACCTCCTCATGAACGTGCGAAACAAAATCGTCGCGCGCATCGGCCTGAAAGACATGGGAGCGCTGAGCAGCGTCTCACCAAGTAAAGCTGCCGCCGACTATCGCGTTGGCGATCAAGCAGGCATCTTCCAGCTGATCGAATCCAATGACCGAGAAGTCATCCTTGGCGAAACAGACAAGCACCTGGATGTACGAATTTCGGTGGTCAAGCAACAGCACGAAGACCGCACAACTGTTTCGGTTTCAACCGTTGTTCATGTACATAACATGTTGGGGCGCATCTACATGGCATTCGTCACCCCAGCTCACCGAATCATTGCGCCTGCAACGGTTTCCAAGCTCGCGGTAAAGCAGCCATAAGCATGTGCTCAACTTGCACACCGAATCCAGTGCTTCGCATGATGCCCTCTGAACCCGGTCTTCAGCTCCCACCGATTGCGCGCTGATGAACCTCGAAACCCTCGTCCGCATCGGTGCACTTTGCCTGCTGCTCGCCTCCGCCGAAACCCTGCACGGCATTGGCAGGACTCTGCTTGTCACGCCTCGTCTTGGGAAGGAGAGATCGATCAAGCTGAGTGCAGTGACCGGGACCGTTCTTGCCTTTGGAATTTGCCTTCTTCAGGTGCCAAGCATCGGTCTCCGCACTTCCTTGGCCCATCTGGCGTTGGGCATCGGCTTGGCGCTGTTCATGGCAGCCTTTGACATCTGCATCGGTCGATTGCTCATGCGCAAGCAATGGCACAAGATCTGGCCTGACTTCGATCCCCGCACGGGAAACTACTTGCTTTACGGGCTCGTATGCTTGTGTTTCATACCCTTGACCGTTTGGGGCCTGCGAAGCAACTAACCCGACCAGACACACGGAGCACCATGCCAAAGCGCCTTGCCACTCTCCTTGTCGCCTTCCTCACCTTGGCGGTCTTGACAGGCTGCGCAAACATGCCAAGTGGCGAACCCTCCGCCGAACTGAGCGATCGCAAGAACGGGGTTGTCGGAGCGGTCATCTCCTTTTCGAAGTGGACGCGGACCATGGATGCATGGTTCTACGTTCGAAAGAAAGGGGAGCCCGACAAAGACAAATATGTCCGCCTGTCGGCAAAAGCTCCGCTGTCCGGGGCCGCCATGGTGGCGTTCTCGCCGCTGCTGAGCAGCTTGGCCCAGCCCGACTTCCCTGATATGCCGAACCGTTCCGGGCGCGCCATGGCTGTTTCCTTGCCTTCGGGCGAGTACGAGCTGTACTCGTGGACCCTGTACATCCAGACCTTTGGTGGCTATGGGTACATTTCGCCGCGCCAACCCCCGCAGCCGCTTTCGTTCGTCGTTACGGCAGGAAGAGTCACCTATCTGGGCTCCCTTCACGCCGAGACCGTCATGGGCAAGAATCTGTTGGGTCTGGAAGTGCCGGGCGGAGGTGCCATCGACATATCCGACCAGTTCGAAAGAGACTCCGCCTTGTTCAGCGCGAAGTTCCCCAACCTGTCCGACTGGCCCGTAGACCGTTCGCAACTGGATGGCAAAGCCTGGGCGCTTCGGTAACCCCCGCTCAAGTCAGAATGCAGTCTGCCATGGGGGCGGCCGCACGGGGTTAGACTGCCCCATGCGCAACGCGATTGACACCCCAAGATGAGCAAGATCCCGAATTGTCCCCAGTGCGGCTCGGAATACGCCTACGAAGATGGCAGCCTTTTCATCTGCCCCGAATGCTCGCACGAGTGGCAGGTGGAAGCCAGTGAAAGCGCTTCTGAAGAAGAAAGGGTGATCCGCGATGCCAACGGCAACGTCCTCGCAGATGGCGACACCGTCACCCTGATCAAGGATCTCAAGGTCAAGGGGTCGTCCCTGGTGATCAAGGTGGGCACCAAGGCCAAGAACATCCGCCTCGTGGAAGGCGACCACGACATCGACTGCAAGATCGATGGGGTCGGCGCCATGCAATTGAAGTCGGCGTTCGTCAAGAAGGCCTGAAGCCCCCCCTTCCAGAGAGGGGGCCGGCTCCCCTCCAGGGCCCGAGCAAAGTTCACACAATCCGGGTACGCTGTCATCTCCTTACAAGACAGGAGACACGGCATGTTCAGTCACATCATGGTCGGCTCGAATGACATCGAGCGTTCGAAGCGTTTCTACGATGCGGTCCTCGGTGTGCTGGGGGCCGGCGAGCCGCTTCGCAATCAGAATGCGACCGGGCACACCCGCCTGTTCTACCGGCATCAGGGCAACACCTTCTGCGTGGTCCAGCCCATCAACAACGAGCCGGCCACGCCCGCCAACGGGGGCACGATCGGCTTTCTGTGCCAGTCACCCGAGCAGGTGCGCGCCTTTCATGACACCGCGGTGGCGAATGGCGGGCAGTCGATCGAAGAGCCGCCCGGCGTGCGCGACAGCGGTGCCCTGGGCGCGCTGTACCTGGCCTATGTGAGGGACCCCGACGGCAACAAGCTGTGCGCACTTCATCGGATGGCCAAGCCCGCCGCCTGAGCACCTGCTGAAGCAGACAGGAGGACTTCATGATCGACCACACCGGTGTCGTGGCAAGCGACTTCCAGGCCAGCAAGGCGTTCTATGAAAAGGCGCTGGCTCCCATCGGCTACACGCTGCTGATGGAGCTTTCTGCCGCGGTGACGGGTCACGCCGATGTGGCGGGATTCGGCGAGGCGCCCAAGCCGGACTTCTGGATCAGCAGCGGCACGCCGAACAGGCCGCCCGTCCATGTCGCTTTCCGGGTGGCCAGTCGCTCACTGGTGGATGCCTTCCATCAAGCGGCCATTCAGGCAGGGGGCACCGACAACGGGCCGCCCGGCCTACGACCGCACTACCATCCGAATTACTACGGTGCGTTCGTTCTGGACCCCGATGGTCACAACATCGAAGCGGTCTGCCACGAGGCCGCCTGAATCCGCGCGGCCGAAGGACCTCGGCCGCATCGGGTCTTGGGCAAACGGGCTTGACGTGGCATCCTTCTCAAAAAAGGGATGACGTGACCTTCCGTGTTCCGTGCTTGCATGCCGGCGCATACGCTTGGCCATCCCGATGCCGCACCGACGCTTCGCAGGAGGGCCCATGAAGGAACCACCACTGTCGCTTCAGTCCCTGCTTGCCGCGGTGCTCGTCCTCTGGTTGATCGGGTCGGTCGGACTGCTCGTCCACTATGACCTTCCTGGTGGGGCAGGGGAGTTCGGTGACATGTTCGGAGCGGTGAACGCGCTGTTCTCGGGTCTGGCGTTTGCCGGCGTCGTGTACGCCATCTTCCTGCAACGCATGGACCTGGCCCTGCAGCGCAAGGAACTGGCGAAGGCCTCGGGGGCCAGCCTGCGGCAACTCCACATCCAGTTGCAGCAGATGGCCATCAACGACCCCGACCTTCAGGAGGTATGGCACTACGCCGAGCTGAGCACCCACAAGGCGCGCAAGCAGCATGCCTACGTCAACCTGGTGTTGTCGCACTGGGAGAACAACTTCGCGACGGGCACGCTGTCGGAACGGCAACTCAGGACCACGCTCGGCCGGTACATGGCAAACCCGGTCTTTCGTGCCTTCTGGGAGCGAACACAGGATTTCCGCAGTTCGATGGCGACAGGGGGCGACGCCACCGCAAAGCAGTTTCACGACATTGCACAGGCGTCTTACGATGCCGCAACCCCCAAGGCGAACGACTGACCGAGAGAAGGGCGCCAAACATGGAAACACAAGAGCTGCACCGAGGTCGCCTGATCGACCACGTCCAGCTGGTGGTGCGGGATCTGCCCGCGAGCCAGCGGTTCTACACCGAGGTCCTCGGCGTTCTGGGCGTGCCGCTGGGAGGCTCGGCCGACGACTATTTCTGGGCCGATGAACTGTTCGTGTCGACGGCCACAAGCGCCGCCGCACAAGGTGTATTGACCGGCCGGCATCATCTGGCGTTCCAGGCCAAGGACCGCGCCATGGTCGAAGCCTTCCACGCCGCCGCGCTGGCCAACGGTGGGAAGGACAACGGCCCGCCCGGCGAGCGACCGTACCATCCGGGCTATTACGCCGCTTTTGTGCTCGACCCCGATGGCAACAACATTGAAGCGGTGTTCCACGGCGACGCCAATCGGAGCGCCGAGTCGGTCCGGATCACGTTCTGATTCAGCCTCGCGCCATGCGTCATGCCATCACCCTCGTCACCACGGCCATGCTGCTCGGCTTCTGGTCGGCACCTGGCCGGGCCGATCAGAAGCTGGCCTTCGCCACCTGTGCGTTGGTCAAGGCGCCCTTCCTGGGCCACGAGCTGTACCGGGGCACGTCGGGAGGCGGGTGCAGCTGGGGGCTGACCGCCCCCGATGGCGTCACGCTGCAGAACGAGGTGCTCAACGCTCACACCACGCGCGCGATCCCGAAGGAACAACTGGCCGCCGGCGTGGAGGCGCGCCTTCAGGCGTATCGGGCTGTGGTGGCACAAGGCGTAGGCGAACTCGTGCCTCTGGCCCTCTGCGACGGTGGCTGGTTCATCCGCTCCGACGAGCGCCCCACCAAGCCCATTCGCAACGGGTTCTACACCTGCGGACACGACCTCGTGGAGGTCGAGGCGCAGGGGCCGGAATCGATCAAACAGTTCCTGCCCGTGGCACGCGGCATGCTGAGGCTCGTCCGATGAGCGAGATACCCGATGCGCCAGGGACGGGGGTGCGGGCGTGACGGCCTTCGTCGCGCTGCTGCGCGGCGTGAACGTGGGCAAGGCCAATCGGGTGCCGATGGCTGAGCTGCGGACGCTGTTGCGGGATCTGGGCTATGAAGGAATCAGCACGCTGCTGAACAGCGGCAATGCCGTGTTCCAGGCACAGCGAGGCACACCGGCCGATCACGCGAGCGCGATATCCTGCGCACTCTCGGCACGACTCGCTCTGGACATCCCGGTGATCGTCAAGTCCGCAGAAGAGTTCGCGGCCATCGTGGAAGAGAACCCGCTGGCCGAGGCGGGCAGAGATCCCTCATGCCTGTTGGTCGCCTTCGTGCAGGATGCCTCGCTGCTGCCACCCCTTGCCCGCATCGGCGCGCTGCTGACGCCGTCAGAGCAGTTTCAAATGGGCCGGACGGCCGCTTACTTGTACTGCGCGGACGGCATCCTGAAGAGCAAGGCTGGAGAGGCCATGCTGAGGAAGGCGGGAAGGGACGTCACCACCCGGAACTGGGCCACGGCCCTCAAGCTGTGCGAACTGGCAACCGAACTCGGCTGGGTGGCTTTCAACCCCGCATCCATCGAACACCCGACACAGGAAACACCATGAAACTCGGCTACACCATCGTCTACGTGCCCGATGTGGCGGCGTCACTGGCTTTTTTCGAAGCCGCGTTCGGACTGCAGCGCAAGTTTCTTCACGAGAGTGGGACGTACGGCGAGCTCGATACCGGGACGACCACGCTGTCTTTCGCAGCCCATGCATTGGGCGACATGAACTTTCCCGGTGGCCACGTCCATGCCGATCAGTCTGTTCAGCCGCTCGGCTTTGAACTGGGGCTGGTGACGGAGGACGTCGAGTCGGCACACTCGCGGGCCGTTGCCGCGGGTGCAACCGAACTGGCAGCTCCGCTGACCAAGCCGTGGGGACAGACCGTGTCTTATGTGCGCTGCCCGGATGGGGTGCTGGTGGAGCTCTGCTCGCCGATCTGATCCCCGCACCACGCCCGATTGCCTCCACACAAGGGAACGCCTCATGACCTCTCAGACCATCCAACTCCACCGCGTGCTTCGCGCAACACCGGCACGGGTCTACCGCGCTTTCCTGCAGCCCGAGGCTTGGGTCAAGTGGCTGCCGCCTCACGGCTTCACCGGCCAGGTGCACCTGCTCGAGCCCCACGTGGGCGGCAAGTACAGGATGTCGTTCACCAACTTCTCCACCGGGCACAGCCATTCGTTCGGAGGGGAGTACCTGGAGCTCGTGCCGGATCAGAAGCTGCGCTACACGGCCATGTTCGACGACCCCAACCTGCCGGGTGCCATGCAAACCACCGTGTCGATCAAGGCCGTGTCATGCGGCGTCGAGCTGAGCATCGTGCAGGAAGGCATTCCGAGCGTCATTCCTGCAGAAGCCTGTTACCTGGGCTGGCAGGAATCGCTTCAACTGTTGGCGCAACTGGTCGAGCCGGACATCCCCGGATGAGGAGGGGAGGGCGGGCCGTGGCACCGCGCGTGCTGACAATGGCATCATGGCGGCCCGCTTCGCCCTGACATACACACCGTGAACATCCGCCCCACACCGACGACTGCTGCCGTGGCCGGCATCGTGGCCGCACTGGCCTGGCCTCATCTCTGGGCCCGGTTTGGCGGCCCTGAAACAGAGGGCAGTGTCGAGTTGATCATCGCCACGTTGGTAGTCATCGCGCTGCCTGCCCATTTTCTGGTTGTCGGGGTAGGGCAGTCCAACCAGCCGTCTGGCGGCAAGCTGGACACGGCTTTGCTCAAGCGCGTTGCAGCCTGGCTCGGTGGCGCCGCGGGCACCCTGGCCTTGCGCGGCCTCGCATCGCTGTAAGACCTTGACACGCCTGTCGCACTTCTGAGGCGGCCGGCGGAACACCGCTTGCTGCATGGAGGGTCCTTCCACCGCATTCACAAGAAAGGACCTCCACATGAAGAAGCTGCATCCCATTCTGGTCGCCAGCCTGCTGGCCGTCGGGCTTGCCACCGGCGCCCAGGCTCAATCCACGCAATCGGGCACCACGGCCCAAGGCACGACCGCCGGCGCCCGCGACGCAGTCCCCGAAGCCGACCGCGACTTCATGAAGAAGGCGGCAGAGGCCGGGCACGCCGAGGTGCAGGCCGCGCGTCTGGCCGTCTCCAAGTCGACCAATGCGCAGGTGAAAAAGTTTGCGCAGATGCTGATCGACGATCACACCAAGGCCAACGCGCAACTGGAACAGATTGCCAGCGCCAAGGGCGTGAAGCTGCCGACCGAGCCTTCGCTGATGCACAAGAGCAAGATGCAGCTGATGAAGATGGCCGACGGTGCCGATTTCGACAAGCGCTTCGCCGAGGACATGGGGGTAGAAGCCCACCGCGAGACGATCGAGCTTTTCCGGGAGGAAATCGCCAATGGGCGGGACCCGCAAGTCAAGGCATTCGCCCAGCAGGTGCTGCCCAAGCTGGAGCAACACCTGGAAATGGCCCAGAAGATGCGCACCCAGCTCGAGCGACGTGAAAGCAGCACCCGCTGAAACCGCTTGACGCTGGACTGAAGATGGCTTGAGCCCGTGCCCGCCAACCAAGGCGGGCGCGTTCTCCGGCATTGGTTTACATAATGCACATCATCACAAATAAGAAGGATGCGACCGGGGGCCGGAAACTCAGTCCGCCAGTGCGCGAGACAACTGCGCCACCTCTTGCGCGGCGCGTGCGTAGTCGAAAACGTCGATGGCCTGCGCCACTGCGCTGGCGTGGCCGGGACAGCGGGCGCGCACCAGTGGCGCCAGCGCCTCCCAGGCTGCCGCGGCCTCGATGTTGCCCGCCGCAAGATCGTCTCTGAGTGCCTGCAAGCGATCCCGCAAGGCCGCTTCCCCGGCCCTTGCTGCGGGATCGGCAACCGCGTCCTGCTGCGCCGCGTTCGGGCTGCCCGCCGGCGCGCCCAAGGCATCGCGGGCTCCAAGGAGCAGCTTCTGCAGGCACTGCAGCGCATCGCGGGCTTCCGGGCTGTCATCGCGGCATCCCTCTCGCAGCAGCTGGCCCACCGCGTGGGCTGCTTCGGCCAGCGGCCCAAGCCCGAACATGCCGGCCACGCCGCGGAGTGTGTGCGCCTGCCGGCTGGCCCCTTCGAGGTCATTTCGGGCCCAGGATGCCGAGATGCCAGCCGCATCGTCGCCATGATCGGCAACGAAGCGATGCAGGCGCTCGAGCAACTGCTGCGGCGAGCCCCCGGTGTGCCGCAACGCCTGTGCCACATGCAGGCCTGGGATGCGCGCCAATGCTTTCAGCGGCTCAGCGTCGTCGGCGCGCGCGGTCGCGCCCGGGTCGGACGCACTTGCCGGTGCACCATCCGTGCCGATCGCGTGCGGCCCGCCTGAGCCACCCTGGGTTGGCAGCCAGCGCCTCAGCACGGCATGCAGCGCGCGGGGATCGACGGGCTTGGGCACATGGTCGTTCATGCCGGCCGCCAGGGCGTTCAGACGGTCCTCATCGAAGGCGTTTGCCGTCACGGCCACGATGGGGGTCGTCTCGTAACCCGGAAGCTGTCGCAGCTCGCGCGCGGCGGCCAGGCCGTCCAGACGGGGCATCTGGAGGTCCATGAGCACAAGGTCGTACTGCATCTGTCTGGCCGCCTCGATCGCGGCCACGCCGTCCTGCACGCACGCCACGGCCAAGCCGAACCGCTCGAGCAGCTCGCCAAGCACCTCGCGGTTGAGCGGGTTGTCTTCGGCAAGCAGCAGCTTCAGGCCGGGCGGAAAGCACGGGCCGGTGGCCTGCAGCGCCCCGCCTCTAACTGGCTGGGATGCCTGGGGCCCCTCAGCAGGGGCGTCCGTCGGTGCGCTCACCGCGACCACCGGGCTCGGTGACGTCTGGCGCGCCATCGTGAACGGCAGCTCGGCCCAGAACGTGCTGCCGACGCCCACCGTGCTGTGCACGCCGACCCGGCCGCCCAACAGCTCGGCCAGTCGCCGGCAGATGGCCAGACCCAGGCCGGTGCCACCATAGACGCGGGTGGTGGAATCGTCGGCCTGCTGAAAGGCCGTGAACAGGCGAGCCTGGTGGGCCGGGCCGATGCCAATGCCGGTATCCGTGATCTCGAAGCGCAGCCACTGCACCGCCTGCACACCTTGCGCTGGCTCCGCGGGCAGCGGGCGCACCTGGAGGCGCACGTGCCCGCGCTCGGTGAACTTCACGGCGTTGCTCAGGAAGTTCAGCAGGATCTGCCTCAGGCGAACCGGGTCGCCATGCAGGCCGGTCGGCACGCCATCCAGGTCGGAAGCGAGCGCCAGACCTTTGGACTCGGCTTTCTCGGCCACGAATGACAGGGCCTGTGACACGACCTGCTCGAGGTTGAAATCGATGCGGTCCACGCCGAACTTGCCTGCCTCGATCTTCGAGAAGTCGAGGATGTCGTTGATGACCGACAGCAGGTGCATGGCCGCCGTGGTGATCTTGTCCACGCGCTGGTGCTGCTGCGGGCTGAGCGCGTCACCTTTGAGCAGGTGAGCCATGCCGACGATGGCGTTCATCGGCGTGCGGATCTCGTGGCTCATGTTGGCCAGAAAGGCGCTCTTGGCGCGGTTGGCGCTCTCGGCCATGTCGCGTGCGGCGATCAGGTCCTGCTGCGTGCGCTCCAGATCCTGGGTCCGCTCGGCCACCAGCGCGGCCAGATGCTGACGATGGCGATCCAGTTCCAGCTCGGTGCGCTTGCGCTCGGTGATGTCGAGCCAGATCGCGCTGATGCAGTCACGCCCCGGCATGACGAGGGGCTTCATCGAGACCCAGAAGTCGCGAAGGTTGCCCTGCTTGGTGGTCGTGCTGGTCTCGAACTCGACGCCGTTGCCTGCAAAGACCTGCTCGACGATCTCGGCCGATCGCGTGTGCGGCCCGAAGGCCAGGTCGTACAGCTTGAGCTGGCTGAATTCTTCGTTGCTGTAGCCGAGCGAATCGGATGCCGCCTGGTTGAAGCGCAGCAGGCGCAGGGTCTCGCGCTCGATCAGGGCAATGGCCGCCGGCGCCTGTTGCACGATGGTGGCGAAGAGCTGCTCGCGCTCGCCCAGCGCAACCTGGGCGGCATCGCGCTGCGCCTGGACTTCCTGCAGCGTCAGCACCGACCGGGCCAAGGTCGACGTCAGCGGATTATGCGCACGGGCAATGTGGCGGACATCGCTGAAATCATGGGCCTCGTGCCCGTCGTGCTCGGCGAGGTGTCGCAGGGCGCTGTCCAGCACCTCCAGCCGCCGGGCCAGCACGATGGCGACGACCGCCCAGATGACTGCGGCCAGCAACAGGCCTGCGCCGCTGATCGCCGTGGACCGCCAGCTGAGCGACTCGGCTTCGAACTCGGCACCCAGCGCGTGGGCCACCGCTTCACGCGACATTGCCTCGTTGAACTGTTGCAGTTGCACGGCATAACGCAGCGAGGTGTTGCGGCTGGCCAGCAACTCGCGATTGACCACGTCGAGCGGCTGCGACATGAGCCGGTCGGACTGGGCCAGAAATCGCTCCAGGTCGGTCATCAGCACCAGCGCCTGGCGCAGGGCCCCCTGGCGCTCCGGATCGCGCTCGGCTTCGAGCAGGGCCTGCAGCCGCTGCTGCTGCGCCGACAGGACGGCTTGCTGGCTCTGCCGGAACGCTGGCCAGTCCTCCGGCCCACGCAGACCGGCTCGGCGGGCGTTGATCTCTTCAGCAATGTCCTGAATCAGCCCGAGTGTGCGCGCCGACACCTCGTTGGCTTCGAACCCCGCCCGGATGGTCGCGACATGACGCTCGGACGCAGCCTGGTAGCCCGCGACCGTGATCCTGTGCGAGTAGTAGTTGGCGGCGGCCGTGAGGCCCAGGGTCAGGAAGACCGGTCCGATCAGCAGGGCCAGCAGCCGCCAGCGTCGGGTAGACGTAGCCATCCGCGGCGTGGTCACGACTGGGTGGGGACCGGTGCGTCGTCGAAACGACGGGCAATGTCGGCAAACTGATCCACCAGGGTCAGAAACGCGTCGACGACATCCGGGTCGAAGTGCCGCCCGCGCTCCAGGCGGATCATCTCCACCGCCCGGTCGAGCGGCATCGGCTCCTTGTAGGGCCGGCGGGAGATCAACGCGTCGAACACGTCGGCAAGGGCCATGAGCCGCCCCGGCAAGGGGATCGCGTCGCCCTGCAGGCCTGTCGGGTAGCCCGAGCCATCCCAGCGCTCGTGATGGCTTTCCGCCATGAGCGCCGCTGTCTCGAGAAAGGCAAAGGGCTCGGTGAGGCGCTCGGCCGGCGACAGGTCTGCCTCCGCGCGGGCATATCGGACCCGGCCGATGGCCTCGCGCAAGGCATCGGCCCCCAGCGCCGCATGGGTCTTCATCACCGCCCATTCGTCGGCTTCGAGCTTGCCGGGCTTGAGGAGGATGTGGTCAGGGATGCCGACCTTGCCGATGTCGTGCAGCGGGGCGCACTTGGCGATGCGCTCCCGGTGTTCGCGCTCCTGCAGGGAAGCCGCAAACCGCGGGTGGGCCTGGAGGTGCTCGGCCAGCAGGGCGACATAGGCCTGGGTGCGGCGCAGGTGATTGCCCGTCTCGTTGTCCCGCTTTTCGGCCAGGGCCGCCAGGGCCATCAGGGTCACGTCCTTGACCAGTTCGTTTTCGGCCGTGCGGCGCCGCACTTCGCCGTCCAGAAAGGCGTTCTGATCGGACAGGCGGTCCCGCGCCCGCTTGAGTTCGAGGTGAGACCGCACCCGCGCGAGCAGCAAGGGCGGCTTGTAGGGCTTGGTGACGTAGTCGACCGCGCCCATGGCCAGGCCGCGCTCCTCCTCGTCGTCCGCGTCCAGTGCGGTGACGAAGATCACCGGAATGTCCCGCGTGAGGGGCGACTGCTTGAGCGCGTGGAGGACGGCATATCCGTCCATCTCCGGCATCATGATGTCGAGCAGGATCAGGGCCGGCAGTGGATCGAGTTGCGCAACTTCCAGCGCACGGGCCCCGCTGTTGGCCACCCGCACCCGGTAATCGCGCCGCAGCAGCTCGCTCAGCACGCGCAGGTTTTCGTGGGCGTCGTCGACCACCAGGATCAAGGGCCGATCTTCTGCATGCGCAATGGCGTCCATGTGCACGGTTGTCCTCGCTCGCCGGTGTCGTGAAATGAAGCATAGCCCATGCGGCCGGGTCACAGCGGGCTCCAGAACCCGGGGCGATGCGCCATCGGCCAGACCGACGATGCGGCGCGTCGCGCATTCAACCGCGTGGATGTCGACAAGAAAACGTCGGGAGATCGACGAAGCATCGACATGGACAAGATTCTCAAGCCAGGGAGATGCCGTCCGAAATCCGCAGCATCCCTCACCCCCTTCATGAGAGAAGCATGCGCACGAATCTGCCGGTCACACACACGGAATTCGACATCCCCGACGGTGCCACCCT
>JAJUHM010000023.1 GCA_029279925.1 Aquabacterium olei | reverse complement strand
CCGATCGGACAGGGCGGCGAGCGAGGGGAGGGCAGGCAGGGCGGTGAGCGCGTTCACGTCGTGAGCCGGTCGGTGGAGAGATGACGCTCACATAGCAAAGCCCGGGCCGCGCGGTGTGCCCGCAGGGGATTCAGCCGTTCGGGGATGCGCCCCGGGCCCGCCGCCGCGCCCCGGGGCGACACAGTGTCGCGACCGCAGGACACAGTGTGTGGCGCGGCCCCCGGGGCACTGTGCCGGACAGGCCACTACCACCAAAGCGGTACCCCCTCCCGACAATTTCCTCCGGCAAGGCGGATCTCCACAATGAATCCATCTGATCTGGATACCAACGAGGACACGCAATGCAACGGAACTCCGTGCTCAATGAGCGCCATCGTCAACTTGGCTCGAAGCTGGACGGCGACACCTGGAACAACATGCCGATCCCATGGAGCTACAACCGCGACGCCCATGAGGAAGTGATCGCCACCCGCACCCGCGCTGCGCTGTACGACGTGTCCGCCCTGAACATCGTTCAGGTCAGCGGCCCGGATGCCGAAGCGGTGCTGGACCAGATGCTGGCCATCGACATCACCCGCCTTAAGCCGGGCACGGCGCGTCTGTCGGCCGAGGTCAATGAAAGCGGCGCGTTGGTCGACGACATCATGGTGATGCGCGATGCAGCCGATCGCTTCCGCGTGTCGCATGGCAGCGGCGCCACACCGCAGACCCTGGCTCGCCTGGCCGAAGGCAAGCAGGTGGAGATCGTGTCCGATCAGGACGTTCACATCCTGTCGCTGCAAGGTCCGCTGTCGCGTGATGTGCTGGCCCCCCATGTGGCCGGCGACCTGGCCGGGCTGCCCTACTTCAACCACTTCCCCACGACCATCTTCGGCAAGCAGGTGATCATCGGCCGCGGTGGCTACTCGGGCGAGCTGGGCTACGAGGTGTACTGCAGCCGCGCCGACGCCGTCTTCCTGTGGGACAGCATCCTGGAAGCAGGCAAGCCCTTCGGCGTGATCCCGGCGTCGTGGAACGCCCTGGAGCTGACCCGCGTGGAAGGCGGCCTGCTGTTCTTCCCGTTCGAGATGCCGGAAGGCGACACCACGCCGTGGGAAGTCAACATGGACTGGGCCGTCGACCTCGACAAGAAGGCCGACTTCATCGGCAAGCAGGCCCTGGCTCACCTCAAGGGCCGTGAGCGTGTGAAGCAGGCCGGTCTGCATGTGGACCACCACGCCGCTGTGGAAGCTGGCGCGCCCATCTTCGACGGGTCGCAGCAGGTCGGTGTCGTGACCACCGCCAGCTACAGCCGCCTGCTGATGCAGTCGCTGGCCATGGTGCACCTCAAGCCCACCCACTTGAAGCTGGGCACCAGCCTGACCGTGCGCAGCCAGTCGGGCGACTTCAAGGCCACCGTGGTCCGCACGCCGTTCTACGACCCCCGTCGCCTGCGCACCCATCCCGAAAAGCTGGCCTGATCTCCAACCTTCTGCCCTTACCGGGTCACAGCATGTACAGCACCCCCGTCTACAAGCCCTTGCAGTGGGACCCATCCGGTCTCCGGCACATCCTGCTGGTCGAAGCCGCGCACGCGGGCCAGATCTCCCGGCTGCTGGACGATCTGCCTTCGGCCCTGTCGGTGATCGTCGTCGGACGTTCGCCGGAAGGCGCAGAGCTCGACCTTCGGGTCAGCGTGCCCTGCGCCGTGGCCTCGGACCTGGAGGCGGGCCTGGACGTGCTGTCGGCCGAGCTGGAGCGCGCCAGCATGGGCTGTCGCCTGTACCTGCTGGGCAACGAACACCTGGTCTGGGAGGCCTCGCGCCGTGCCGCCAAGGCCGGACTGGGCGAGGCCGAGATCCAGCGTGAGCGTGCGGGGGCGCCGGCCCGGCCCATGTTCTGCGTGCACTGCCGCACCACCACGCCGGACGTCACGGCGACCGTTGCCCCTTGCAGCGGATGCGGCCGCACGCTGTTCGTGCGTGATCACTTCTCCCGTCAGCTGGGCGCCTACATGGCCTTCCAGATCGATGCCGAGGAACCCGGGCTCATCCCCGAAGCGGAGCCATTTCAGTCATGAACGAGTCGTCCTTTCACGTGGTCATCGATGCCGTCCGGGATGTGGCATCGGGCATTCGCGAATTCACCTTCCGCCGTGCGGACGGGCAGCCCTTCCCGCTGTACTCGGCTGGCAGCCATGTGGTCGTCAGCGTGCCGGCAGGCGAGCGTCCGCGCCGCAACCCCTACTCCCTGCTGGGCGACCCCAACGAGCGCATGAGCTGGCGCATCGCCGTGCGCCGGCAGGAGCCCTCGCGGGGTGGTTCGGCCTGGCTGCATGAACAGGCTCGCGTGGGGGATCGCCTCGACATCACCGCGCCGATGAACCTGTTCCCGCTGATCAGCACGGCCCGCAGCCACCTGCTCGTGGCCGGTGGCATCGGGGTCACACCGATCCTGTCCCAGGCCCGCGAGCTGGCCCGACGCGGGGCCGATTTCGAAGTGCATTACGCCTGGCGCTCGCCGGCGCACGCGGCTTACGTCGCCGAGCTGGAGGCCCTGGCACCGGGCAAGGTGCACCACTACGATGAAAGCCAGGGCGTGCGCATCGATTTCAAGACGCTGTTTGCCGGTCGCCGCCTGGGCACGCATTTCTACATCTGTGGCCCGACCCCCATGGTGAGCGCCGCGATGGAGGGCGGGGCCGCCATGGGTTGGCCCGCCACCAACCTCCACAGCGAACGTTTCGCATCGGCCGAGCCGGGCGAGCCCTTCGATGTGCTGCTGGCCCGCAGCGGCCAGCGCATCACCGTGCCGGCCGACCTGTCCCTGCTCGAGGCGCTCGAGCAATGCGGTGCACCGGTCAACGCCTTGTGCCGCGGCGGCGCCTGCGGGCAGTGCGAGACCCCGGTGCTCTCGGCCGATGGCGAGCTGCTGCACCACGACGTTTACCTGAGCGATGCCGACAAACAGGCCGGCAAGCTCGTCATGCCCTGTGTGTCGCGCTTCAAGGGCGCCTGCCTGACCCTGGACCTCTGAACTCAACCAAGGCCTCATCATGACACTCGCCTTCGCCCAGGAATCGTTTCGGGACGACTACACGTTCAAGAACTCACCGGAGGCCATCCGGCGCTTCCCGCTGCCCTTCCCGCAGGACAGCTACATGTACTCGGTCAACATGGAGCCCCATGTGCCGGGCCCGGTGGGATCGGTGTACGAGCACGCGTTCGACATCGACGAGCACTATGTGGCCGAATGCCGGGACCGGGCGATCACCCTGGCGCGGGATCCGGGCCGCTGTGCCAGCCTGCCGCACATGATCGAGGCTGAGTGGGACACGCTGGAGCTGCTGATGACCTCGCTGGCGGCCGACTACCCGGAGCACTTCGCCCTGCTGCGCGACGGCAACCGCTGGGTGTGGACCAACCGGCCGCTCGGGCTGCGCCAGGACTTCATCTTCGGTGATGCCAGCACGCTGCCCCAGGGGCCGCTGGAGTACATCACCCGCCAGGTTCAGGGCGACTTCGTGGTGCTGGACCAGCGCGAAGGCACCCTCTTCGCCGATGCCGCGATGGTGACGTCCCAGGCCGACTGGTCGCTGACCTTCGACGTCGGCATGAGCTTCCACCAATGGCATGCGCCCGTACCGCTGGCGCACGACATGGGCGTGTTCGACCGCGCGCTGAAGTACCTGATGATGCTGCAACAGGGGCGTCCGGTACGGCGTCTGAACTGGACGATGACGGTCAACCCGCGGCTGGACACCTCGCCCGAGACCTATCCGGAATGGGGGACCGACCGGGCCTCCGTCACACCGGACAACGTCGGCAAGAAGGTGCATCTGCGCGTGGAGCTGCAGACCATGTTCCGCCTGCCCCGCAGCAACGGCATGCTGTTCAGCATCCGCTGCTACCTGGCCAGCCTGGAAGAGCTGTGCACCCAGCCGCGCTGGGGCGCCCGCCTGCACCGGGTGCTGGGCTCGCTGCCCGCACCCCTGGCCGAGTACAAGGGGCTCACCCGCTACCTGCCCACGGCGGTGACGTGGCTCTCGCAGTTCGATGACGGACGGGATCTGGGTCCGGGCACCCAGCCGGAGTGAGCCATGAGCGCCGTCCTCTCGCCCCGGGCTGACACGGTGATGGCCCGAGGCGCGCAGGCCTTGAGCATGAGCGATGTGGCGAGCCAGTCCTGGGCGCGCTGCATCGAAGCACACGGCCTGCGCCCGGACGGACGGCCGCGCCCGCTGTGCTATGACGGGGCCTTGCTGGCCGAGCGTCAGGCCCGTCTGTCCGACCTCGTCGCCTGCGCACGCCATGAGATGACCACGCTGTTCCAGCAGCTGGCCGACCCGTTTTCCACCGTGGTGCTGACCGACACCGACGGAATGATCGTGCACATGGTGGCCTCGCCCGAGTTCGGGCGGGACCTCGACGACATGGGCTTTCGCGTGGGGGCCGTCTGGAGCGAGGCGCAGGCCGGTACCAACGGCATGGGCACCTGCCTGGCTGCCAACCGGGCCGTGACCATCCACCGCGAAGAGCACTTCTTTCCCCCCTTCCGATCGCTGACCTGCGCCGCCGTGCCCCTGGTCAATGCCGAGGGCCGACCCGCCGGCGTGCTGGATGTGACGAGCCGTTCGCTCATGCCCCAGCAGCATGTGCTGGTCCTGCTTGACATGACGGCCCGCATGATCGAGAACCGCCTGCTGGACCGGTCCTTTCCGCACGCCTGCCCGGTTCACTTCCATACCCGGCCGGAGTTCATCCACACCCTGCATGAAGGCCGGCTGGCCGTGGCGCCGGACGGCCAGATCCTGGCGGTCAACCGCAGCGCGCTCTTCCAGCTCGGGCGAACGGCCGCCATGGACCTGATCGGCATGCGGCTGGACGAGGTGTTCGAGACGTCGCTGGACGACCTCATCGAGCGCAGCGCCCAGGCGTCCTTCCATCCGGTCGTCACCTTCAAGGTCAGCGGCTCGAACCGGTACTTCGCCCTGGCCCGGCGGCCGGCGGGTGTGGAGCCGTCGTCGGCGACATCCCGGCGAGCCCTGGCTCCACGCGACGAGTCCTCCTCTGCGTCGGCGCCGCACCCGCACGCCACCGTGGGGCAGAAGCTGGGCGACCCCCGGCTGATGGGCCATTGGCAGACCGCCTGCAAGGTGATCAAGAAAGGCATTCCCGTGCTGCTGCACGGCGAAACCGGATCCGGCAAGGAGGTGTTTGCCCGGTTGGTGCACGAGCACAGCCCGCATGCGTCCGGCGAGTTCGTGGCCGTGAACTGCGCCAGCATCCCCGAAAGCCTCATCGAGGCCGAGTTGTTCGGCTACCGCGCCGGGGCCTTCACGGGTGCGCAGCGCAGTGGCCGGCGTGGCAAGGTGCTGCAGGCCGACAAGGGCACCTTGTTCCTGGATGAGATTGGCGACATGCCGTTGGATCTGCAGGCACGCCTGCTGCGCGTGCTGGATGAGCGGCGGGTCACGCCCCTGGGATCGGAAGAGGCTCAGGACGTGAGCTTTCAGCTTCTGAGTGCCAGTCACCGGGATCTTGCCGAGCTGGTGGCCCAAGGCCGCTTCCGGGAAGACCTCTACTATCGCCTCAACGGCATCGAGCTGAGCCTGCCCGCACTGCGGGAGCGCAGCGACCGGCGCGCCCTGATCCTGGGCATCCTGGCCGAAGAGGCCGGGGCCGAGGTGCGCCTGAGCGCCGAAGCGGACGCCCTGCTGATGGGCTACGCCTGGCCCGGCAACGTGCGGCAGTTGCGGCACGTGCTTCGCACGGCGGTCGCCCTGATGGACGGCGTGATGGTGTTGCCGGAGCACCTGCCGTTTCTGCAGCGCCAGATGCCGGCCACATGCCAGCCTGGTGGCCTGGTGTGGGCCGCTCCCGCAGAGGCCATGCCGGCTGGCGGGGTGACGCAGGAAGACGCAGCAGGTGCCATGGACGTGGATGCCGATGCCGACGAGGACATCATGGCGACACTCAATCCCGTTCAGCTTGGCGAGCGGGAGGCGCTGCTCAAGCTCATCGAGCAGCACCGCTGGAACGTCAGCCGCGTGGCCAAGGTGCTGGGAATCAGCCGCAACACGCTGTACCGCAAGCTGCACCGCCTCGGCATCCCGGTCGCTTCCTGAGCAGCGTTCTCTTTTCTCCGATCTGAACCCGGCCTCGCAACCGATGTTGCGGGGCCTTTGTCTTTGGCGCGTTCCCCTTCGGCCCGCTCCGGCGATGCGCTGGCAAAGAAAAAGGCCGATGCCGCGGTGTGCGGCATCGGCCCGGTTGAACGAGACTGGGCGGTGCTGGCTCAGTTGCTCAGCTTGTAGCCCACCTCGCCGTGCGAGGAGACGTCCAGGCCGTCCACTTCCTGCTCTTCGTCGATGCGCAGGCCACCGCACACCACCTTGGCCACCATGAAGGCGACCAGGCTGGTGACGGCCGAGTACAGGATGCTGAAGCCCAGCGCACCCGTTTGGTAGGCCAGTTGCGTGCCCAGGTCGCGCCCTTCGGCGAAGCCCACACCACCCAGGGCCGGCAAGGCAAAGATCGGGGTCAGCAGGCCGCCCACGATGCCACCGACGCCGTGCACGCCGAAGACGTCCAGCGAGTCATCGAGCTTCATCAGCGGCTTGAGCACATCCACCGCCCACACGCAGATCGGCGAGACGATGAGGCCCAGCACGATGGCCCCCATCGGCCCCACGAAGCCGCAGGCCGGGGTGATGGCCACCAGGCCGGCGATGGAGCCGGACAGCAGGCCGAGCAGGCTGGGCTTGCCGCGGTGCATCCATTCCACGGCCATCCAGGACAGCGCGCCGGCGCACGAGGCCAGGAAGGTGTTCACGATGACCAGCATGGCGAAGCCGTTGGCCGCCAGGGCGCAGCCACCGCAGAAGCCCAGCCAGCCCACCCACAGCAGCGACGCGCCGGTCATGGTCATCGTCATGTTGTGCGGTGCCATGCTGGTGCTGCCCCAGCCAAGCCGAGGACCGACCATCCAGGCCGCGACCAGCGAGGCGATGCCCACGTTCACGTGAACCACGTTGCCGCCTGCAAAGTCCTGCGGGATCAGGCCGGCGACCCAGCCGCCGCCCCAGGCCATGTGCGCCATGGGAACGTAGTTGATGGTGAGCCACACCACCATGAACACGATCACCGCCGAGAACTTCACGCGTTCTGCGAAGGCCCCGCAGATGATGGCCGGCGTGATGGCGGCAAACAGCGTGAGGAACAGGAAGTACAGGAGCTCAGGGACGGTGCCCTGCAGCGAGTCGGCGGTGATGCCGTTCATGAAGAACTTGCTGGTGCCGCCGATGAAGGCCTGCAGGCTGCCGCCGTCCACGAAGGTGAGGCTGTAGCCGTAGATGGCATACAGCAGCGACATGAGGCACGAAACCGCGAAGACCTGCATCAGCATCGACAGCACGTTCTTCACACGCGTGAGGCCGGCATAGAACAGGGCCAGACCGGGCAGGGTCATCAACAGCACCACCAGGCTGCAGACGAACAGGAAGGCGGTGTCGCCGGTGTTGAGGGTGGGGGCCGGCTCGGCTGCCGCCTGGGCCAGGACACCTGCGCTGCAGGTGGCAAGCAGGCCGGCCGCAAGACTGCGCCGGACAAGAGAGGGTGTGGACATCGAATGCTCCATGTTGGGCAACTTGAGGGAGGGTGAGGTCCGGCCGACGCACGGTGCAGACCCCGCAGGCTGGGCAGATGGCCTCCACCGATGAAATGGGTGGAGGCTCCGGCTTGGTCTGTCGCAAGAAGCGCGCCGGCAAGAGGGCGAGCGCGCCACCGGATTCGGGTGCCTCAGAAGGTGCGCTTGATCGACGCCACCCACTTCGCTGCGGCCACGTTCACACCGGACGGGTAGGTGTAGAGCATCGCGTCACCGGTGGTGTCGATCCAGGCCAGCGAGGCGACCCAGCCGGCACCGAGGTCGCGCGAGACGCCCACCTTGTAGTCCGAGAAGTTGAACTCGGTGTTGCCACGAACCGACTGCCGACCGGCATGCAGGTTGGCGGTCCAGCCCGGCAGGAACTCATAGTTGATGTTGGCCTCGATGTAGTCCGAGCCCTTGGAGCCGGCGCGGTAGCCCGATTCCTCGTTGACGCCGAAGTAGTCGCCCAGGGTGCGCGAGTACTTCAGGTTCACCATCTTCCACGTGATGCCGCCATAGACTTCCAGCGTGCCGAGGCTGACATTGTTCGCCAGCTTGCCGCGCGGGAAAGTGAACTGCAGCAGGCCGACGTCGTAGGTGAAGTCGCCCACCGCAGCGCTGTAGCCACCGTAGTAGTCGACTTCGGAGACAGCACCACCGAGGGGCTCACCGCTGACGCTGCTCGACCAGATGCCGAGGTACAGCCCGCTTTGGTGCGCGAAGTCGATGCCGCCTTGCACGGCAGCACGCCCTTGCGAATAGGTCATGCCGCGGAACACATAATCGCTGACCAGGCCCATGTTGGTGGTCAGCGTGTAGGCCGGTGTGTCGGCAACGGCCATCAGCGGCAGGGCAAGGGCGCATGCGGCGGCAACGCGCGTGAGACGAGGGGTAAGGGACAAGGCCATGAACATCTCCTAACTCAAGCCAGAAACGGGGAGGGGACTCAGAGGGGGGCAGCGGCCCGGCTGTGTGTTCAGTGCCGGATCAGCGGAACACGATGGTCTTGTTCTTGTGAACGATCACGCGGTCTTCCAGATGGAAGCGCAGGCCCCGTGCGAGCACGGCCTTTTCGATGTCCTTGCCATAGCGGACCAGATCGCTGATCAGGTCGCTGTGGTCGATGCGGATGACGTCCTGCTCGATGATGGGACCCTGGTCCAGATCGGCCGTGACGTAGTGGCAGGTTGCGCCGATGAGCTTCACGCCGCGGTCGTGCGCCTGGTGGTACGGCTTGGCACCCACAAAGCTCGGCAGGAAGGAGTGGTGGATGTTGATGATGCGGCCGGCATAGCGCTCGCACATCTCGGGCGACAGCACCTGCATGTAGCGCGCGAGCACCATGAGGTCGGCCTGCGCGGTGTCGAAGATGTCCATCACCTGGCGGTAGGCCTGCGGCTTGTTCTCCGGCGTGACGGGCACGTGATGGAAGGGGATGCCGTGCCACTCGACGAGACCGCGGAAGGTCTCGTGGTTCGAGATCACGCACGGGATGTCGACCGGCAGCTCGCCGGCATGCCAGCGGCCGAGCAGGTCATAGATGCAGTGCTCCTGCTTGGAGACCATCACCACCATGCGCTTCTTCACGGCGGAGTCCGAGATGGACCACGTCATGCCGAAGGACTTGGCCAGCGGCTCGAAGGCAGTCCGCAACTGCGCCACGCTGCAGTTGAGCGAATCGGCCAGGATCACCTGGCGCATGAAGAAGACGTTGTCTTCCTGCTCGGCGTGGTGATTGGCTTCGATGATCCAGCCTCCGCGCGCCGTGACGAACTGGCTCACGGCGGCGACGATGCCCAGGCGATCCGGGCAGGATAGGGTGAGGGTATAGGTACGGGGATCAGACATGGTTCGGTTGGCCGGATGCACCGGTCTGCAAGGGGAGGGATAGGGCGGGCTTCAGGACTTCACGCGCAGCTTGTCCGGGTCGTAATGCGGGAAGCGCACGACCTGGGCAGGCAGGCGCTTCTGCTGTCCGTCGAGCTTGCCGACTTCCAGCGCGGTGCCGAGCTCGGCATAGTGCGCATCGACCCGCGCCAGCGCGATCGAGCGCTGCAGAATCGGGGAGTACATGCCGCTGGTGACGACACCGACCTGAGCGCGACCGACGTAGACGCCATCACCGTGGGCGGCCACTTCGTTGGCCTCGAGAGCCAGGCCCACCAGCACACCACGGGGCGCGGCCTTGCGGCGCACCAGCGCGTCGCGACCGACGAAATCGCAGGGCTTGGTCTTGAGCGGCACGGTGAAGCCGATGCCGGCTTCGAAGGGATCGGTCTGGTCGCAGAACTCGTAGCCCGCGAACACCAGGCCGGCTTCGATGCGCAGCATGTCCAGCGCGTCCAGGCCCAGGGGCTTCAGTCCCAGCGGTTGGCCCGCTTGCCAGATTGCGTCGAACACGCGCTGCGCGTGCCGCGGGTGGCAGAAGACCTCGAAGCCGAGCTCCCCGGTGTAGCCGGTTCGGGAGACCACAACCGGCTCACCCTCGAAACCGCCGATGCGGGCCGGCGCAAAGCGAAACCATTGCAGTTGCTCGATCGTGGGTTGGGCCGGTGCGGTCCACAGGATCTGGCTGAGCAGCTCGCGCGACTTGGGGCCCTGAACGGCCAGGTTGCACAGCTGGTCCGTGGACGAGCGAACCCAGGCCCGGTAGCCCATTTTCTGAGCCTGTTCCCGCAGCCAGATGCCGGTCACGTCTTCGCCGCAGACCAGGCGGAAACTGTCGGGTCCCATACGGAACACCGTGCCGTCGTCCATCATCCCGCCGTGGGGATGGCAGATGGCGGTGTAGACGATCTGGCCGACGGACAGTTTGCTGATGTCCCGCGTCATGCACCACTGCAGCAGGGGCTCGGCGTCCGGGCCGGTGATCTCGAACTTGCGCAGCGCGCTCAGGTCCATGACGGCCACGCCTTCGCGGCACGCCCAGTACTCGGCGACCGGCCCCTCGTTGAGGAAGCGCGTGGGCAGCCACTGGCCCCGGTAGTCCGTGTAGTGCGTCGTGAGGGCCGACGTGGCGGGATGGAAGGGGGTTTCTCGGGTCATGCGAGGCTCGGCATCGGGTGTCATGCGGTGCGCCATGGCGCGAGGGAACTGCAACGCGGCGTCGTAGGTCCGGATGTGGATGTCGGTCGGCTCCCAGCCGTTGGCGGGATCGATGTCATCCGGGCAGGACGAGCTCACGCACAGCAGGTCCGTGAGCGCGCGCATCAGCACGTAGTCGCCAGGGCGTGACCAGGGCTCGTCCAGGTGCAGCTGCTCGTGCTCGTCCAGCGCCGTGTTGTAGAAGAAGTTCATCGCCTCCCACGCAGGGCGCGGGGCGACACCGTATGGGGCCAGGGCCAGGTTGAAGTTCTCGCTGCAGTTGACATGGCCGGGGTAGCCCATGTCGTCGTAGTAGCGGGGCCCGCAGGCCGTGGCAAAGGCATCGTGGCGGCCCACGGTGTCCTGCACGAATTCGATCAACGGTGTGCAGTCGCGGTCGAAGGCCTTGGAGGGCAGGCCTGGCGTGGGGTAGCTGCGCCCCAGCAAGGTGCGGGTCACGGTGGCATCCAGGCCCCGGTCCAGCCCACGTTGCACCTTGTCGAGTGCAAAGGCCTGGAAGTCGGAACACTGCCGGCCTTCCACGTCGATGACCTGGATGTACTGCCCCGCCTTGACCACATAGGCCTGGGCTGTGCCCGCGGCAATGCGGATGTCCTGCAGCGGGACTGCGAGGGGCTCGGGCAGCGGGGTGGGCCCAGCGTCTGCAGCGGCGCGTGTGATGTGAACGTCGATCGGCGTGGCCGTGTCGGTCAGGTCCACCGCCATGTCCGGAGCCGGCGCGCCAACCAGAAGCAGTCCGTCGTGCTGAACGGTGAACTCGATCTGTTCACCCGCCGGCGAGGTTGGCGAAAAGCAGGCGTGGCCTTCGATGGATGCGAGCGCCACGCCGCGGCGTGTCAGTGCATCCCGCACGCGGCGCACATCGGCATGCGCGGCATCGGAGAGCATGCCGAGCACACAGCGCGGCGTCTCGGGCGAGAGCCCGAGGCCGGCAGGAGCGAACCGCCCCTGTGTGTCGACCAGGGTCACCTCGCCTCGCTGCCCGCCTTCGCGGTTGGTCAGCACCACGGTGTCGCCGGCCTGAACCGGCGCCATCGTGACGCCCTGACCCGCCACCACCAGGCGCCGGCTGCCAGGAGCGTCAGCCGGCAGACCGGGTTGCCGCAGGATGCTGGCCCGCGGCGGGGCCAGAGGGATGGCCGCGTCAGCCATGGGTGCCCGTGCTGGCTTCGCCGTTGGCCAGGTAGGCCTCCAGCGAGTCATCGAGCGCATCCTTCCACGGTGTATGGTGCATCGGCGACTGCTTGCCCGTCATCAGCGAGCGGTACGAGTGGTCGCGGAAGGTCATGATGCTTTCCTTCTTGTGCTGTTCCCACACCAGGAAGGTCTGGATCACGCCTTCGATGTCGAAGCTCGGGTAGTCCGTCGCGTTGATCAGCTGCTGCACGTAGTCGGCCTGGAACCGGATCATCGATTCGTCGGTCGTCAGGGCCTCTTCACGCTTGCGCCAGGCCTGGCTGTCGGCCGTCATCTCGGCGGTGGTGGCCGGCAGAGACAGGCGGCCCATGATCAGGTCGCGCACATACCAGGCCTGTGCGTCGAACATGTTGAAGGTGAAGAACTGGTCCTGCATGCCCAGGTAGAACAACTTGGGGTTCTTCTCCCAGACCACGCCCTTGTACAGGCCCAGCGGCCACAGGCGGTTGTCGGTCTTCAGGCGCAGGTCGTCCGGCAGGAAGGGCAGGTAGTGGAGGTAGCCGGTGCACAGGATGATGGCGTCGACTTCCTTGGACGTGCCGTCCTTGAAGTAGGCCGTCTTGTTCTCGACGTGGGTCAGCAGCGGCTTCTGTTCCCAGTTGTCCGGGAAGTTGAAGGGCATGGGTTTGCTGCGGTACGAGGTGGTGATGGTCTTGGCGCCGTACTTCCAGCACTGCGAACCGATGTCTTCCGCCGAGTAGCTGCGGCCGATCAGCAGCACGTTCTTGTCCTTGAACTCCAGCGCGTCGCGGAAGTCATGGGCATGCAGCACGCGGCCGTTGAAGGTGTCCAGACCGGGGAAGAAGGGCACGTTGGGGGTCGAGAAGTGACCGGATGCCACCACCACGTAGTCGAACAGCTCCGACGTCATGGTGTCGGTCTTCAGGTCATGCGCGGTGACCGTGAACTTCTCGGTCTTCGCGTCGAAGGTCACCATGCGCACGGGCGTCTCGAAGCGCACCCAGGGGCGGACGTTGGCTTTCTCGACGCGGCCCTTGATGTAGTCCCACAGCACGGCCCGCGGAGGGTAGGAGCCGATGCCCTTGCCGAAGTGCTCGTCGAAGGTGTAGTCGGCGAATTCCAGGCATTCCTTCGGACCGTTGGACCACAGGTAGCGGTACATGCTGCAGTGAACGGGCTCGCCGTTCTCGTCCAGCCCGGTGCGCCAGGTGTAGTTCCACAGGCCGCCCCACTCCGAGGCCTTCTCGAAACAGACGATCTCGGGGATCTCTGCGCCCTTGCTCGCGGCCGACTGAAAGGCGCGCATCTGGGCCATGCCGGACGGGCCGGCACCAATCACTGCAACTCGTGTCATCTCTCTTCCTTTCCACATGATTCCAGTTGGATCAGAGGCCGCACAGGGGGCGTTGTGCCGGCCTTCAAACTGAGGTCATGGTCGCAAGGAGAGGGGTCGTGTCGCAATTCCCTCGTGGTGCTACGCCAAAGGTGGTAAGCGCTTTCTGAGGCTCATTCCTCGGCAAATTCGCAGTGTCCGCTGCCCAGTTCCGCGGCCGCTTTGGCGGCCTCCTGCAGCGCGGTCATCAGCTCATCCAGGTCGTTGTAGCGTGAGGCGGTCAGGGTGATGCCGATGACCACGTCGAGGCGCACGCTCTGGCCGTCCAGACGTAGGGGCTCCTGCAGGGCATCAAGCAGGCTTCTGGCCATGCGAGAGACCAGCGGGAGCATCTCGCGCGGGTCCGCGACGGCGCGCGGTTGGCCAAGGTGGCGGAAGTCGCTGGTGAGCACGGCGAACTGGTGGTTGCCGAGGTAGGCGCAGATCGCCCCCGCACCGGCTGCCGGTGCCAGCCTCCGCGCCTGGATGGTGAGGGCCTGCTCGAAGCGCTCGAGGCCGATGCGCTCGATCTCGGCGGTGGCGTGGGGCAACTCGACCAGCAGCACCGCGGCCAGCGGGCCGCCGAGGCGGGTGAGCTGCTGGCTCTGCGCCAGCAGCGCCTCGAAGATGGCCTTGCTGGTCAGACCCGTGCGGGCTTCGAACCACATTTTGCGCTTGGCCCGCTCCTCGGCACCTTTGCGCTCGGAGACGTCGGTGATGAAGCCCTCCACGGCGAGCAGCTCGCCGTGTGAGGAGTACACCCCGCGCCCCTGTTCCCACACCCAGCGCACCCGTCCCGTGGCGTCGATGATCCGGTAGGACACCTGGTAGGCCGCGCGCTTCTCGACGTGCACCTGGACTTGCGTCCAGACAAAGGAGCGGTCTTCGGGATGGATCAGGCTGGCATAGGCCAGCCGCCGGTTCTCGATCAGGTCATCGGGTTCGTAGCCGGTCAGATCGAGGCAGCCCTCGCTGATGAACTCCATCGTGTAGGACGGGTCGTATCGGCATCGGTACACCATGCCGGGCACGTTGGACAGCAGCGTGTTGACGTAGTGCCGGGTGGAGCGCAGCTGTTCGTCCAGCCGCTTGCGGCGCGTGATCTCCTCGAGGGTCACGGCGAGCTTGCTTGCGCTGCCCGACACCAGCGTGCAGGGGCGAGCGCGGAACATCACCCACACCGGCCGGCGGCGTGCGTCCAGCAGGCGCACCTCCTGGCTGAACTCGGCCACTTCACCTTGCGCCACGCGGCGGCAGTCCCAGCTGACGCTGGCAGCGTCCTCGGGATGCAGGAAGGACCACAGTGTCTGGCCCAGGGTCTCGGCCCGTGAGCGGCTGGTGAGCGCCTCCCAGCTCTGGTTGGCGTACTCGATCACGCCCGCGCCATCGGCGATCAGCAGGCCCAGACGGAGTTGATCGAGCACCGCCCCTGACCACGACTCGCCGGGTTGCAGGCAACTGAGGCAGCTCGCCAGGTGCTGGCCCGTACCTTGCTTGAGAGGGGTGGGGGTGCTGTTCTGGGTCTGGGCGGCGGGTTCGATCGGGGTGGACGACGCCGAGCGGGTCGCTGCCAGGCCGACGAACACCAGGCCAGCCAGCCCGGCCACCGCCCCGAAGACCACGCCCTGCCATGCGATCAGCCAACCCATCGTGACGAATGCCAGCCCCCCTGCCAGCCCGATATAGAGCGCCATGATGTTGCGAGCGTTCACTGACATGCTGTCTTTCCTGGATCAGCCGCCCCGGCGCACGGCCGCCGCAAGCCTGGCTTGCTGGCTGTGCGTGCTGGTCCTGTGGGTGCTGGGTGTGGCCATGTGGTGGGATCACGTCCGCCTGTGGCAGACATTGGAGATTCTGTGCAAGATTCAGGCCGCCGCCCCGATGGGGTGCCCCCCGGAAGGCGCGCTGGCGGCGCCCTCGGTGGTGTTCCTGCTGCTGCTCAGCGCCGCCGCGATGCTGGCCGGTGCCGGGGTGTGGGGGCTGCGTCGGCAGAGCGAGTCAGCGGGACCGGGCGCAGTGCCGCAGCCTGCTGCCGAAGCCGCGGCGCAGGGCGCGCCAAGAGACCTGCTGAAGGCGAGGACGCTGTCGCTGATGCAGGAGTCGGGGCGTCTTTTCTGCCGCTCCGAGCTGAATGAGTCCACGCTGTCCACGGCCATGCACTGGCTGCAGGAGGCGGTCGGGGCGCGCACGGTGGCCTTGCGCCTGGGGTCCGATCTGCAGCGCCTGCTGGGGTGGCAGGCTGTGGTCGCCACCCATGGGGTGCCGGAGTGTGTCAGTGCCTGGACGGACAGCGCCATGCTCAATGAAGGTCTGGCTCGGGTCGTGAGCGGGCCACCAGGGGAGCCTTCTGCGATCGTGGTGTCGGTTCAAGGAGAGCGGGGGGCGGCAGGCGTGCTGGCCATTGCCTTCCCGCCGGGTGCCACCATCGGGTCGGGTCACCTTCAGGCTGCGGACAGCTTTGCCAACCTGTGTGCCATGGCGATCGCGGCCGTTTGGCGCAACCATGAAGGCCGCCGCATCGCGCTGATGGAGGAGCGGGGGGCCATCGCCGCCGAGCTGCACGATTCGCTGGCGCAGGCGCTGGCTTTCATGAAGATTCAGGTGGCGCAACTGCAGCGTGCCATCCAGTCGGCCGACACGTCGCCCGACGTGAAGCGGGCGGCCGACGACCTGCGCAAGGGCCTGTCCAACGCCTATCAGACCGTGCGTGAGCTGATTGCGGCGTTCCGAGTGCGCATGGGGCCGGGCGGTCTGAAGGAGGCTGTGCATGACACGATCGAAGAGCTGTCACAGCGCAGTGGCATGGACATCGCCTTCGAGGAAGAGCTCGATCTGTGCCCCCTGGAAGTGAACGAGGAATTCCATGTGATGCAGGTCATCCGCGAGGCGCTGTCCAACACCGTGCGGCACTCGGGCGCAAGCCGCGCCTGGGTCACCATCCGCCCCGGTCCGGCCCACCACATCACGGTGACGGTGGAGGACGACGGGCAAGGCTTCGGTCGTGCGGTGGAGGATGGGCAGCACCATGGGCTGTCGATCATGAAAGAGCGGGCCCGCTCCCTGGGCGGGGACGTGGCGTTCGGAGACCGGCCTGGCGGTGGCTCGCGCATCGAGCTGGTGTTCGCACCCGAGCGCCTGCCATCACCCGTGGAACAGGGAAGTGCCTGATGACGTCCAGTGTGTTGTTGATCGATGACCATCCGCTGTTTCGCAGCGGTGTGGCCCAGCTCGTGCAAGGCGACCCGG
Organism: Aquabacterium olei; assembly: GCA_029279925.1. Lineage (GTDB taxonomy): Bacteria > Pseudomonadota > Gammaproteobacteria > Burkholderiales > Burkholderiaceae_C > Aquabacterium > Aquabacterium olei_A. Next base: position 2,476 of record JAJUHM010000023.1, on the reverse strand, counting down.
AACTGAGTCTCGCAGGGCAGGCCGGAGACGGGCCTACGGGCATCGCGCTGGCCCTGAGCCTGCGGCCTGACCTGGTGCTGATCGACCTGAACATGAAGCAGATGAACGGCATCGAGGTCCTGAGGGCGCTGAAGGCGGCCGGCTGTCCATCCCGTTGTGTGATGTTGACCGTCTCGGACGACGGCAAGGACGTGCTGGAAGCCATGCGCGCGGGGGCCGACGGTTACCTGCTCAAGGACCTCGAACCCGAGGAGCTGTGCCTCAACATCAAGCGCGCCGTGCTGGGCAGCACGGTGATCGAAAGCTGCCTGGCGGGGTTGCTGGTGGATGCCTTGAAGGCGCCGCCCCAGGTGGACGTGGCCAGCCTCACAGAGCTTGAGCGCGAGATCCTGGGCTTGTTGGTCGATGGCATGAGCAACAAGCAGATCGCCCGTGTGCTGGGCATCGCCGACACCACGGTCAAGGTCCACATCAAGCATCTGCTGCGCAAGCTCAATGTGCGCAGCAGGCTGGAGGCTGCGGTCTGGGGCTTTCAGAACCCGCAGTTCCGCACGCAGGACGCTGCCCCGCGCGCGCCGATGGCCGGTTGATCAGGCGCCGGGGGTCTGCGCCTTCAGTCCCATCACGCCGACCAGGATCAGTGCGATGAACAGGGCCTTGGGCCAGGAGAACGGCTGGCCCTGGATCATGAAGTCCAGCAGGGCCGTGCCCGCCACACCGATGCCAGCCCACACGGCATAGGCCGTGCCGGCAGGCAGGGTTCGCATGGCCAGGCCGAGCAGGCCCACGCTGGCCACGATGGCGCCGGCCGTCCACAGCGTGGGCCACAGCCGGGTGAAGCCCTGAGAGCGTTGCAGCCCGATGGGCCAGGCGGTTTCGAGCAGGCCCGCGAGGACGAGCAGGATCCAGTCGGAAGACATGGGCAGTGCGGAGGGAGTGGGTGAGGGGACCGCACGTCACGCAAGTTGCGGGCCAATCGAGAAGAGCAGTCCAGCCTGTTTCGTTCGGACGAGGAGGTAAGATGAGACTGCTATGAGTGCGCAGGATCCTCTCCCTACATCGGCACCCATGCCCCCCAGCCTCGGGCTGGAAGCTCGTGTGACCGAAGATGACCACCAGTCGCTGAAGCTGTGGCTTCGGATGATGGCTTGTACCAACCAGGTACAGGCGGAGTTGCGACGCAGGCTGCGACAACAGTTCGGCGTCTCGCTGGCACGGTTCGATTACATGGCCCAATTGCACCGCCATCCTGATGGCCTGAGCATGCGCCTCCTTGGGCAGTACCTGATGGTCACAGGCGGCAACGTGACGGGTCTGACCAACGAGCTGGCAAAGGAAGGATGGGTGGAGCGCCTGCCTGACCCTGATGATCGACGCTCTGTTCGCGTCCGGTTGACGCCGCTGGGTGTCCAGACGTTTGAGCAGATCGCAACGGTCCACGAGGCTTGGGTGGTGTCGATGTTTTCTGGGCTCAGGGTGCAGGACCGCAAACTCATGACGGACTTGCTGGGCAGTGTTCGCCAGCAAGTCGGTGCCATGACCTCGGACATGGCCCCCCACGGCACGGAGTGAGCGATGGAGGTTACATCGGTGGCTCTTGGCCGTCTACCACCCAACGCTTGGCGGCGGTCTGCCAGCTGGCCACCTGCTGAACGTTGATGTAACGCTCCCACTGGTCGATGCCGGTGGTGCGTGCCAGACGCCGAAACTGCAGGGTCGTCAGTGCGTCGGACAGGGCCACGGCCGATCGCTGCATGCCGCGCTGCTTGAATGCGCGCTGACCTGACTGAATGAGATCTTGGCATTCGGCGCTCAGCGCGGGCAGTTCCCGCATGTCCACGACCACACCCCACTGAGCCGGCAGCGGGTCCTGAAGTACTTGGCGGACCTCAGACAGCCAGGCTTGCAGATCCTGGACATTCAGTTGGCCTGAGAACGTGAGCACGAAGCCGAAGCTCTGCTTGCTGATTTTCCACATGTTGTGACTCCTGACGCGACATCCATGAACGCTGTGTTCAATCCGCTTGTGTCTTGAACAGGGGCCCGATCATGTCGGCGTACGGTGCATCGCACGCGGCGGCGGAACACCGTGCGGTGACTGTCAGCATTTTGCGGATATGCGCTGCAGCCCCTGGCTATCGCTGTGGCGACTGCTTCGAACAAGATCAAGTCAACGCGGCGAACCGCACGGGACTTGATCAACAGACTTGACCTTCCCGATGCGCCCGTATCTGACGGAAAGGAAAGTCATGCAGGCATTGAACGGCAAGGTGGCCATCGTCACCGGTGGGGCCACCCTGATCGGCGAGGCCGTGGTGGACAAGCTTGTGGCCGCTGGGGCCCAGGTGGTGATCGACGACAACGACGTCGCCGGTGAACTTCCGCACCCAGGGCTCGAGACCGCCGAGCCGCGCGGGCACGGAGATGTCGAGGACGGCGAGGAGGTCCGCCGCCGCCAGCAGCCGCTCCGCCGCCT
>JAJUHM010000022.1 GCA_029279925.1 Aquabacterium olei | reverse complement strand
CGTTGGTGACGTTGATCTTGACCTGCGACACGATGACGAACAGCACCGTGGCCCCCAGCGCCCATCCCGGCGAAGTGAAGACCTCGCTGAAGCCGGCCAGGTACATCTGCGTGGGTTCGATGGCCTTGTCCACCGGCACCTCGCGCTGCAGGGCGAGGAACGCCAGGAACGCACCGGCCAGCATCTTCAGCATCCCCGGCACGATCCATCCAGGGCCGGCCACCAGCACGGCCGTCCACCAGCGCACGCGGTTCTCGCGGGTCTTTTCGGGGAGGAAGCGCAGGAAGTCAACCTGCTCGCCCACCTGCACCACCAAGGAAAACGCCACGGTGGCCGCCATGCCGCAGGCCAGCCAGTCGAAGCCGCTGTCGCCCGTGGCCCGGCCAGCCAGCCCCGTGAAGGCGCGGTACGCATCCGGATGCTTCAGCGCCACAGCAATGAACGGACACAGCCACAGCGCAGCCCACACCGGCTGCGTCCAGGTCTGCAGACGCGAGATCAGCGTGATGCCATGCGTGACCAGCGGAATGATGACCAGCGACGACACCACGTAACACACGGTCAGCGGCCAGTCGAACAGCATCTGCAGGGCCAGCGCCATGATGGCCGCTTCGAGCGCAAAGAAGATGAAGGTGAAGCTGGCGTAGATCAGCGAAGTCAGGGTCGAGCCCAGGTAGCCGAATCCCGCACCCCGCGTGAGCAGGTCCATGTCGACGCCGTAGCGCGCGGCGTAGTAGCTGATCGGCAAGCCGGTCAGGAAGGTCACCAGACCCACCAGCAGGATGGCCCACAGCGCGTTGGTGAATCCGTAGTTGAGCGCGATGGCGCCCCCGATGGCTTCGAGTGCCAGAAACGACACCGCGCCAAAGGCGGTGTTGGCCACACGCATCTCGCTCCACTTGCGGAAGCTGCGCGGTGTGTAGCGCAGCGCGTAGTCCTCCAGGGTCTCGTTGGCAACCCACGAGTTGTACTCACGGCGGATGCGGAAGATCTTCTGCCGGGCGACGGTCACATGCGGTCTTTCGCTGAACAACGCGGCGGGGCGAATGCAAGAAGCAGTCCAAGCGCGGCACACGCGCGTGGCGCCCGACCGACTACGTTAATTGACGTATTCAGCAGAAACCCTGAGCTCCTTACTGTTGCACCCAAGGCCGCGCAACACAGGGTCTGCACGCCACAGTGCACCAGCGCGCGGCACAGGCCACCCCCTTTTTGTGCAAGGAGTCCTTTCATGTCCCAACACGACGATGACCTGTCTCTCAACCGCCGCCGGGTGCTGCAAGGCCTGGGCGCGGTGCCGCTGATGGGCCTCACCGGCCTGAGCTACGGCGCCGCACCGGCCACATCCGCGGTCAACACCACCAAGCTGGCCGTGACCGACACCGAGGTGGTCGTGGGCCAGCTGCACTCGGCCACCGGCACGATGGCCATCTCGGAAACAGGCTCCATCCAGGCCGAGCAACTCGCCATCGACCAGATCAACGCCATGGGCGGCGTGCTGGGCCGCAAGATCCGTGTGATCAAGGAAGACGGCGCTTCCGACTGGCCCACGTTCGCCGAGAAGTCCAAGAAGCTGCTGCTAAACGACCGTGTGGCCTGCGTCTTCGGCTGCTGGACGTCGGCCTCGCGCAAGGCGGTGCTGCCTGTGTTCGAGAAGGAAAACGGCCTGCTGTATTACCCCACCTTCTATGAAGGCCTGGAGCAGTCCAAGAACGTGATCTACACCGGCCAGGAAGCCACGCAGCAAATCATCTATGGCCTGGACTGGGGCGCCAAGGAGAAGAAGGCCAAGACCTTCTTCCTCGTCGGCTCGGACTACATCTGGCCGCGCACCTCGATGAAGATCGCGCGCAAGCACATCGAGACCGTGGGCAAGCTGGGCAGCGTGGTGGGCGAAGAGTACTACCCGCTCGGCCACACCAACTTCAACTCGCTGATCAACAAGATCAAGGTGGCCAAGCCCGACTGCATCTTTGCAGCCGTGGTGGGCGGCTCGAACGTGGCCTTCTACAAGCAGCTCAAGGCTGCCGGCATCACCGGCGCCAAGCAGTTCCTGCTGACCCTGTCGGTGACGGAAGACGAGATGCTCGGCGTGGGCGGCGAAAACTTCGCCGGCTTCTACAGCTCGATGAAGTACTTCCAGTCGCTGGACAACGAGAACAACAAGAAGTTCGTCGCGGCCTTCAAGGCCAAGTACGGACCGAAGTCGGTGATCGGCGATGTCACCCAGGCCGGCTACCTCGGCCCCTGGCTGTGGAAGGCCGCCGTCGAGAAGGCCGGCAGCTTCGACGTGGACAAGGTCGTGGCCGCCTCGCCGGGGATCGAGCTCAAGACCGCCCCCGAAGGCTATGTGAAGGTCCACGCCAACCACCACCTCTGGAGCAAGTCGCGCATTGCGCAAGGCCAGCCCGACGGCACGTTCAAGGTGGTGTCCGAGTCCAAGGACCTGATCGAGCCGAACCCCTTCCCCAAGGGATATCAGTGACCTCCCCTGCGGCCTGATGGCCGCACCCAGGGGCCACACCAGCGGACTGGCAGCGCCAGATCCGCGGTGTCCTGCTTGATCCGGTTTGCATGGCACGAGCCTGGAAGAGAGAACGTATGGACATGACCTTATCCGACATGTGGAACATCGGCGTGATGCAGGGGTTCGCCGGCCTGAGCCTGTTTTCCGTGCTGCTGCTCATGGGCCTCGGCCTGGCCGTGATCTTCGGGCAGATGGGCGTGATCAACATGGCGCATGGCGAGTTCATGACCATCGGGGCCTACACGATCTACCTCGGATCGACCTTGACCGAGAAGTTCGCGCCGGGCCTGATGCAGATGTACTTCCCGGTGGCCATTGTGGCGGCCTTCCTGATCGCCTTCGCGGCCGGGTGGCTCACGGAATGGGCCTTGATCCGTCACCTCTACAAACGGCCGCTGGACACGCTGCTGGCCACCTGGGGCCTCAGCCTGGGCCTGCAGCAGGTCTTTCGCTCCACCTTCGGCCCGAAGGAAGTCAGCCCCACGCTGCCTGACTGGCTGATGGGCTCCTGGGCGCCGTCGGAAGGCCTGGACATCCCCATCAACGGCCTGTTCGTGATGGCGCTGACCGCCATCGTGACGGCCTTGCTGCTGATCGCGCTCTACAAGGCCCGCTGGGGATTGCGCGTGCGTGCCACTGTCAGCAACCGCGTGATGGCCAATGCCATCGGCATCAACACCAAGAAGACCGATCGCCTGACCTTCGCCATCGGCTGCGGCATCGCCGGCGTGGCGGGCGCGGCCTTCACCACCATCGGTTCGACGGGCCCCACCAGCGGCTCGCTCTACATCGTCGACAGCTTCCTGGTCGTGACCTTCGGTGGCGCCGGCAGCCTGCTGGGCACGGTCGCATCGGCCTTCGGCATCGCTCAGACACAGTCCATCTCGGAGTTCTTCATGACCGGATCGATGGCCAAGGTGCTGACGCTGATGCTGGTGATCACCATCCTGATGATCCGTCCGCAAGGCCTGTTCGCCTCGAAGGTGCGTCGCTGACACGGACACGGAGTACACCCCATGAACGCCCTCACCACCTGGTTTCAACGCCGCCAGCTTGGCAGCCTGCTGCTGCTCGCCCTGCTGCTCTTCGTCGTGTTTCCCCTCGGGCTGGACACCTTCCGTCTCAACCTGGTCGGCAAATACCTGACCTACGCCTTCGTGGCCATCGGCCTGGTGATGCTGTGGGGCCATGCCGGCATCCTCAGCCTCGGCCAGGGTGTGTTCTTCGGGCTGGGCGGCTACATGATGGCCATGTTCCTGAAGCTCGAGGCTTCGGATCCGATCAGCACCAAGATCCAGTCCACCCCCGGCATCCCCGACTTCATGGACTGGAATCAGCTCACGGCGCTGCCATGGTGGTGGACCCCGTTCAAGAGCCTGCCGTTCGCACTGGCTGCCGTGGTGATCGTGCCGATGCTGCTGGCCTTCATCATCAGCTACGCGATGTTCAAGCGGCGCGTGGGCGGGGTGTACTTCGCCATCATCACGCAGGCCGTGGCCCTGGTGCTGACCGTGCTGATCATCGGCCAGCAGGGCTACACCGGCGGCGTCAACGGCATCACGGACCTGAAGACGCTGCTGGGCTGGGACATCCGCACCGACGGTGCCAAGCTCATCCTGTACTACGTCAGCGCCGCCCTGCTGATCGCCTGCGTGCTGCTGTGCCGCTGGATCCAGTCGAGCAAGCTGGGCACGCTGCTGCTGGCCATGCGCGACAAGGAAGACCGCGTGCGCTTCTCCGGCTACGACGTGGCCATGTTCAAGGTGTTCGCCTTCTGCCTGGCGGCGGGCATCTCGGCCATCGGCGGCGCGCTGTTCACGCTGCAGGTGGGCTTCATGTCGCCATCCTTCGTCGGCATCGTGCCATCGATCGAGATGGTGATCTTTGCGGCAGTGGGCGGGCGCATGAGCCTGGTCGGTGCCATCTACGGCGCGCTCATCGTCAACTTCGGCAAGACCTACTTCTCGGAGAGCGCGCCCGATCTGTGGCTCTTCCTGATGGCTGCCCTGTTCATCGGCGTGACCATGGCCTTTCCCGATGGGCTGGCTGGCCTGTGGGAACAGAAGATCAAGCCCTGGTGGGCCCGACGTCAGGCCGATCGCAAGCTGCAGGCCGAGCGCGTCAAGGCCGCGCACGCGGCCTACCCCGAAGTCCTGCCGCCGTCTCAACCGGGGACTGGCCTGCCTCACGGCATGAGCGGTCAGCAAGCCTGATCCCACCCGCCCCACCTCACTGGAGTCCCCCATGAGTGCCAAGGAATTCGTGCTGTACATCGAAGACCTCACGGTCTCCTTCGATGGTTTCAAGGCCATCGACAGCCTCAACCTGTATGTCGACAAGGACGAGCTGCGCGTGATCATCGGCCCGAACGGCGCGGGCAAGACGACGCTGCTCGACCTGATCTGTGGCAAGACCAAGGCCAGCCACGGCAGCATCAAGTTCATGGACACCGAGCTCACGAAGAAGTCCGAGCACGCCATCGTGCGCTCGGGCGTGGGCCGCAAGTTCCAGACGCCGTCGATCTACGAGAACCTGAGCGTCTTCCAGAACCTGGAAGTCTCCTATCCCGAGGGCCGCTCGGTGTTCGGCGCGCTGGGCTTCAAATGCACCGACGAGGTCAAGGCCAAGGTGCAGGTGGTGGCCGAGGAGATCGGCCTGGCGGACAAGCTGGAGATGGAAGCCGGCCTGCTGAGCCACGGCCAGAAGCAGTGGCTGGAGATCGGCATGTTGCTGATGCAGGAGCCCGAGCTGCTGATGCTCGATGAGCCGATTGCCGGCATGAGCGCCAAGGAGCGCGAACTCACCGCCGAGCTCCTCAAGCGCATCTGCAAGGGGCGCTCGATGATCGTCATCGAGCACGACATGGACTTCGTCAAGCAGATTGCCTCGAAGGTGACCGTGATGCACCAGGGAAAGATCCTCGCCGAAGGGACGATGGATCAGGTCCAGAGCGACCCCAAGGTCATCGACGTCTATCTCGGCCATTGATGGCCCACCCCCTGCGGCCTGCGGCCGCCCCCTCAAGGGGGCGCCACCAATGGCCCGGCAAAGCCGGATCCATGGTGGCCGCTGGGTCAACACCAACGTCGCACAAGCAAGGATAGGAGCACCTCGATGTTGCAAGTCAAAGACCTCCACGTCGCCTACGGCCAGAGCGAGGCGCTGCACGGCATCTCGTTCGAAGCCAACAAGAACGAGACAGTGGCCATCATGGGCCGCAACGGCATGGGCAAGACCACACTCTTCAAGAGCCTGATGGGTGTGCTGCCATCCAAGGCCGGCGAGATCAGCGTGGCGGGCCAGAGCGTGGTGAAGGACGAGAGCTTTCAGCGCGTGAAGAAGGGCATTGCCTACGTGCCACAAGGCCGCATGATCTTCCCGACGCTGACGGTGGAGGAGAACATCCAGACCGGGCTGGAGAACAGCAAGAGCAAGCGCATCCCCGACGACATCTACGCGCTGTTCCCGGTGCTGTTCGACATGAAGCACCGCAAGGGCGGCAACCTCTCGGGCGGCCAGCAGCAGCAACTCGCCATTGCCCGTGCGCTGGTCACCAACCCCAAGGTCCTGCTGCTCGATGAGCCCACCGAAGGCATCCAGCCTTCGATCATCAAGGACATCGCCAAGGCCCTCAACGAGATCCGCAAGCTGCGCGAGATCACCATCGTCGTGAGCGAGCAGGTGCTGAGCTTTGCGATGGACGTGGCCGACCGCCTCTTCGTCATCGAAGGCGGCCGCCTGGTGCACGAGACGACCCGCGCCGACACGGATGCCGACCGCATCAAAGCCTACCTGTCTGTTTGAACCAAGGAGCAAGCCATGCCCGAAACCCTGATCAAGGTCGACCTGAAAGACTCTCCGTACCACAACCCGATGGTGCACAACCGCTGGCACCCGGACATCCCGATGGCCTGCTGGGTCAACCCCGGCGACGACTTCGTGCTCGAGACCTACGACTGGACGGGCGGCTACATCCAGAACAACGACAGCGCCGATGACGTGCGCGATGTCGACCTGACCACGGTGCACTTCCTGTCGGGCCCGGTGGGCGTCAAGGGCGCCGAGCCCGGTGACCTGCTGGTGGTGGACCTGCTCGACATCGGCGCCAAGGCCGACAGCCTGTGGGGCTTCAACGGCTTCTTCAGCAAGAACAACGGCGGCGGCTTCCTGACCGAGCACTTCCCGCACGCCCAGAAATCCATCTGGGACTTCAACGGCATGTTCACCAAGAGCCGTCACATCCCCGGCGTCGAGTTCGCAGGGCTGATCCACCCGGGTCTCATCGGCTGCCTGCCGGACAAGAAGATGCTCGACATGTGGAACGAGCGTGAGGTCGACTTCATCGCCACGCAGCCCGACCGCGTGCCGCCCCTGGCCAACCCGCCGTTCGCCAAGACGGCCCACGCCGGCAAGGCCACCGGCGAGGTCAAGGACAAGATCGCGGCCGAAGGCGCGCGCACCGTGCCCCCGCGTGAGCACGGCGGCAACTGCGACATCAAGGACCTGTCACGCGGCTCCAAGATCTTCTTCCCGGTGTACGTGGAAGGCGCGGGCCTGAGCGTGGGCGACCTGCACTTCAGCCAGGGCGATGGTGAGATCACCTTCTGCGGCGCCATCGAGATGGCCGGCTGGGTGCACATGCGCGTGCAGCTCATCAAGGGCGGGATGGCCAAGTACGGCATCAAGAACCCGATCTTCAAGCCCAGCCCCATCACGCCCAACTACAAGGACTACCTGATCTTCGAAGGCATCTCGGTCGACGAGCAGGGCAAGCAGCACTACCTGGACGTGCACGTGGCCTACCGCCAGGCGTGCCTGAACGCCATCGAGTACCTGAAGAAGTTCGGCTACACCGGGGCGCAGGCCTACTCCATCCTGGGTACCGCGCCGGTACAGGGCCACATCAGCGGCGTGGTCGACATCCCCAACGCCTGCGCCACGCTGTGGCTGCCCACCGAGATCTTCGAGTTCGACATCAACCCGACGGCCGCCGGCCCCGTGAAGATGCTCGACGGCAGCATCGACATGCCGATCTCGTACGACCTCGTCAAGTAAGCCCGCCCCCTCGCCCAGGAGCCGCCGCATGCCCACCTACGACTACGCCTGTCCCCATTGCGGCGGCTTCGACGCCTTCCGCAGCCTGGCCGACCGCAATGAACTGGCCCCCTGCCCCGACTGCGGGACCGCGTCGCCGCGTGTGTTCGCGTCGGCCCCTCGGCTGGCCTGTCTGAGCGCAGACACCCGCACGGCCATGGACCGCAACGAAGCCGCCCGCCACGCCCCGATGACGTCCAAGGGCTACCAGGAAGGCGGCTATGCGCGGCTGCGTCACCCGGCGGGATGCGGGTGCTGCTCAGGCAGCAAGGGCCTGCGCAGCGCCACCGTCACGGCGGCCAATGGCGCCAAGACCTTCCCCACCAAACGGCCCTGGATGATCAGCCACTGAGCCCTGTGCGGCCTGGCGGCCGGGTTCACGGCACCAGCGTCAGGAACAGGAAGGCTGCGAAGATCACCAGGTGCACAGCACCCTGCATCACGGTCGTTCGGCCGTGGCCCAGGGTGACGATGGCAATGGCGAACGTCAACAGCAGCAGCACCAGGTCCTTGCCCACGATGCCCAGTTGAAGGGGCAGGTCGAGCCACACCGACACCACGGCCACCGCCGGAATCGTCAGGCCGATGCTGGCGAGCGCCGAGCCGATGGCCAGGTTGAGGCTGGTCTGCAGTCGGTTGGCGTGCGCGGCGCGGATGGCGGCCACGGTTTCGGGCAGCAGCACCAGCAGCGCGATGACGACCCCGATGACCGCCTTCGGCGCACCGGCTTCGCTCACGGCCTGTTCAATGGCGGGCGACAGCAGCTTGGCCAGGCCCACGACCGCCACCAGCGCCACCAGCAGCAACGACAGGCTGGCCAGCGCCTGCCACGTTCCGGGCGGCGCGGCATGCACGTGCTCGTTGCTCGCCTCTTCCTCGGGCAGAAAATAGTCGCGGTGGCGCACGGTCTGAACGAAGATGAACACCAGCCACAGCACCAACGAAGCCACCCCAGCGAACACGAGCTGAGCCGGGCTGTAGGTGCCTTCGCGCGTCGAGGTGGTGAAACTCGGCAGCACCAGCGACAGCGTCGCCAGGGCCATCAGGGCACTCAGGCCGGCATTGGCGCCGGCCACGCGAAAGGTCTGCACGCGGTGCCGCACCGCCCCGATCAGCACGCACAGGCCCAGCACGCCGGTGCAGATGATCATGATCGCGGCATACACCGTGTCGCGCGGCACGGCGGCGGACTTCACGCCCCCCGCCATCATGATGCTGACGATCAGCGCCACCTCGATCACCGTCACGGCCAGCGCCAGCACCAGGGTACCCAAGGGCTCCCCCACCTTGTGCGCGATCACCTCGGCATGGTGAACCGCAGCCAGCACCGAGAGCATCAGGGCCACGCCGAACAGGACCAGCATGCCGACCGAAGCCACCAGCATCGACGACACCCCGAGCAAGCCGGCGGCAACCAAGGGCACGAGGACGGTCCAGAGTGGCATGAACAGGGGTCTCCCTAAATCTGTGAACAATGCACCGGATTGTAGGAACGCCCCTGCGGCCGTGCCCGCGCAAGGTTGAACCGTCCCGACAGCCCGGGCGAGCCGATACGTCAATCAACGTATTGAGCGCAGCCTGCCTCCGTCGCACCCTGCAGGCTTCGCAACCCTGCAGGAGAGGCAGCATGCTTCACGGCGACATTTCAAGCAGCGAAGACACGGTCGGCGTGGCCGTCGTCAACTACAAGATGCCCCGGCTCCACACGACGGCCGAGGTGATGGCCAATGCCCACAAGATCCGCCAGATGATCGAGGGCATGAAGCTGGGTCTGCCCGGGCTGGATCTGGTCATCTTCCCGGAATACAGCACCCACGGGATCATGTATGACAAGCAGGAGATGATGGACACGGCGGTGACCATTCCTGGCGAGGTGACCGACATCTTCGCGCAGGCCTGCCGCAACGCGAAGGTCTGGGGCGTGTTCTCGCTCACCGGAGAGCGCCACGAGGCCCACCCGGCCAAGGTGCCCTACAACACCCTGATCCTGATGAACGACCAGGGCGAGATCGTCCAGAAGTACCGCAAGATCACGCCGTGGACGCCCATCGAGGGCTGGTACCCCGGTGACAAGACCTATGTGTCGGACGGTCCCAAGGGAATGAAGGTCAGCCTCATCATCTGCGACGACGGCAACTACCCCGAGATCTGGCGCGACTGCGCGATGAAGGGCGCTGAACTGATCGTGCGCTGCCAAGGCTACATGTACCCCGCCAAGGACCAGCAGGTGCTGATGGCCAAGGCCATGGCCTGGGCCAACAACAGCTATGTGGCCGTGGCCAATGCGGCCGGCTTCGACGGCGTCTACAGCTACTTCGGGCACAGCGCCATCATCGGCTTCGACGGGCGCACACTGGGCGAATGCGGCGAAGAAGACTACGGCATCCAGTACGCCCAGCTGAGCAAACGGCTCATCCGCGACGCGCGCAGCACGGCCCAGTCACAGAACCACCTGTTCAAGCTCCTGCACCGCGGCTACACGGGCAAGATCAACTCGGGCGAAGGTGACAAGGGCGTGGCCGAGTGCCCCTACGATTTCTACCGCGAGTGGGTCAACGACCCCGCTGCCGCGCAGGCACGGGTCGAAGCCATCACCCGCAAGACCGTGGGCACAGCCGAGTGCCCCATCGAGGGTCTGCCGAACGACGCCCGACTGAAGTACGAATGAGGCCGGCGACAGCCACCGCGCCGCTCAGAGCACGCTTCGCCCGTTGATCCGGAACGTGGACACCACCTGCGCCAGGCGGTCGGCCTGCTGCTTGAGGCTCTCTGCCGCCGCGGCGCTTTCCTCGACCAGCGCAGCGTTCTTCTGCGTGGTGTCGTCGATCTGGTTGATCGTGTCGCCGATCTGGGTCACACCCTCGCTCTGCTCGGTGCTGGACTGGCTGATTTCCGTGACGATGCCGGTCACGCGCTGGATCGCACCCACGATGTCGGCCATGGTCGCGCCGGCCTGATCGACGAGGTCGGTGCCGCGTTCGACCTGCTCGACGCTGTGCGTGATCAGGGCCTTGATCTCGCGCGCAGAGGTCGCGCTGCGCTGGGCAAGACTGCGGACCTCCGAGGCGACGACCGAGAAGCCCCGGCCCTGCTCGCCCGCCCGGGCGGCTTCGACCGCCGCGTTCAAGGCGAGGATGTTGGTCTGGAAGGCGATGCCGTCGATCACGCCGATGATGTCGGAGATCTTCTTCGAACTTTCGTTGATGCCCCGCATGGTGTCGACCACCTGGCTGACGACCTCGCCGCCCTTGCCTGCCACCTGGCTGGCGCCCACGGCCAGTTCGCTGGCCTGACGGGCGCTGTCGGCGTTGCTGGCCACCATGTGGCCCAGCACGTCCATGGTCGCCGCCGTCTGCTGCAGCGCGTTGACCTGCTCTTCCGTGCGCTGGCTCAGATCGTTGTTACCCTGGGCGATCTGGGTCGAACTCGTCACGATGGTGTCCGAGGACTCGCGCACCTGGTTCACGATGGATGCCAGGCTGGCCTGCATCGAGCCCAACGAGGCCAGCACGCTCTGCGCAGGAGCGCGATCCACCCCGGGGACGGGGCTGAGGTCGCCCTCGGCCACACGCCGGGCGATCAGGTTCAGGTCATGTGGCTCTGCGCCCAGGTCGTCCATCAGGCTGCGCGTGATCACCACCCCTCCGGCCAGGCCCAGCACGACGGCCGTCAGCACGGCGGCGGCGAGCAACGCGCGGCGCGTGACCATCTGCTGCTCGGCGTCGGCTGCCAGGGCTTCCGCGCGGCGCTCGACGAGCGCGTTGTAGTCGCGCATGACGCCGCGCAACTGGGCCAGCAGGGGCTGGCACTCGTCATGCAGCTTGCGCCGGGCCTCGTCGACCTGTCCTTGCACCGCCTGGTCGACAATGGCCAGCGCCACCGGCCCATAGGCCTGCTCGATCTCGCCCAGGCGAGCCACCAGGCGCCGTGCCTCGTCCGAAGTGTCGGTCGCCACCGCGATCATGTCGTTCAACTGCTTGAGCAGCCGCTGCACGTCGGTGTGCGCAGCCACGACGTCGGCCTTTTCCTTGCCACGCTCTTCGTCCGTGGCAGCCATGACCAGGTTGCGGGCCCCGATGGCGCGACGGTCCACGGCGGTCTGCAGATGGGCGGCCACCTTGGTCCGGGCGTCGATGCCGTGGACGAATGTCGTGAACCGCCCGGTGGCCTCGTTCAGGGCAAACAGGGCCAGGCCGCCCAGCAACAGCACGACACCGGCCACACCTCCGAAAGCGATGACCAGCTTGGCCTTGATCGAACTGGGAAGAAAGAACATGCCGGCTCCTTGCGCTGTGCGAAAAACGAGGGTCACCAGTCACCGCACCGGCCGGATCGGCAAGCCGCCGGCGCAGACTGCACCCTGTGTCCGGAGTTGTCGGCATTCCCACGTCGAACTTGAGGAACGGAGAACGTTCAACGAAATTTAATGTTCGGCAGGTGTGTCAGCGTCGCAAGGACGGCGCATGCCGACGCCGCCACTGCGCGGGCGCCAGCCCCGTCCATGCCCGGAAGGCCCGTGTGAACGCGCTCTGCTCCGAGTAGCCGAGGATCAGCGCGATCTCGGCAAGGTCCAGCTGGGCGTCGCGCAGGTGGCGCTCTGCCAGATGCCGCCGGGTCTGGTCCAGCAGGCCCTGGAAGCTGGTGCCCTGCTCGGCCAGCCGGCGTTGCAAGGTGCGGGGGCTCATGTGGTGCGCCTCCGCCAGCGCGGCCAGCGAGGTCTGGCCCTCCCGGATCAGGGGCACCAGCGTGCGGCGCCAGGCATCGACCAGCGGCGGCACGGCGGCGGTTTCAGCCAGCAGCTGCTCGGCCTGGTGGTCCAGCAAGGTCAGCAACGCCGGGTCCGACTTGCGCAAAGGCAACGCCAGCACCTGCGGGTCCAGAACCAGGCGCGTGATGTCCTCTTCGAAACGCACCTCGCCGCCAAAGAAGTCTTCGTAGGGCTGGGTCCACATCGGCACAGGGTTGACGAAGCTCACCCGCCGCACCGGCCAATAGCGTCCGGTCAGGTCCCGGGCCAATTGCACCAGGGAGGCGATCGCGGTTTCGTCCACCAGGGCGCCAGGGCGGCCGCGGGCCACGCCCCATTCGATGCTCACCCCGTCCGGCCCATGGTGCACGGAAGCTGGGTTGGCGTCGTACACCGAGGCATGGAAGCGCTCGAGACGTTGCAAGGCCTCGGCCAGGTTGCCACATGCCAGTGCCGCGTAGCCGACCAAGCCGAAGTGGCGCGCCCCGATGCCTTCCGCAATGCGCAAGGCGAGCGCCGGCCGACGCTCCAGGGCGTCCACGCGCGTCAGCATGGCCTGCCATCGCGCCATGGGCACGAAGTGCGCAGACTCTTCCAGTGGCTCCCCGAGCACCTCGACGGGGTCTCGGCCCTGCCGTTCTATGTATTCGTAAAGGAGCCGCACATAGCTCGAAGCGACCCGGTTTTCCGTCATGGCAACACTGCACTGAACAACCACGCCATCGTGCCGTGCCTGCAGGCCGCTGCCCATGCGGATTTCACAGGAGGGACGGCGCGCAATTTGGCGTGAACCGTCAAGAAATTGACCCATCCCGTCAAGCCTCGGCCCCAAGGAAGCGAGAGCATGACGGCCCATGATGAGCGATCTGCCCCCCTTTCTCGCCAGCTGGTTGTCCCTGACCGAGCCAGGAGACTGGCTGCTGGTGGCCCTGTCACCGCTGTTTCTGATGGTCGTGACGCTGGAGGCCTGGCGCTGGCGTGGCCACGGGCGCTACGACTGGCGCGACAGCCTGGACAGCCTCAACCTGGGCGGCATCTACACCCTGGTCGATGTGGCCTTCGTCGTCTTCATGGTGCTGCCTGCCATGAACTGGGTGGCGCAGCACCGGCTCACGCACATCGAGGTCACCCCGTTGCGCTTCGCCCTGCTCTACCTGGGCGTGGAGTTCTGCTACTACTGGTTCCACCGTGCCAGCCACCGCATCCGCTGGTTCTGGTGCGCCCACGTGGTTCACCACGGCTCGGAGCACATGAACTTCACCACCGCCATGCGTCAGAGCTGGCTGTATCCGGTGGCGGGCAACTGGCTGTTCTACCTGCCCATGGTGTGGATCGGGTTCGAGCCGCGCTGGGTGCTGCTGGCCCTGTCGTGCAACCTGGCCTACCAGTTCTTCATCCACACGCAGTGGGTGGGCAAGCTGCACCCGGTCATCGAATATGTGTTCAACACGCCCTCGCACCACCGCGCCCACCACGGCCGCAACCCCCGCTACATCGACAGGAACTACGGCGGCACGCTGATCGTGTTCGACAGGCTGTTCGGCACCTTCGTGGAAGAGACCGAGGCGCCCGACTACGGGCTGGTGCGGCAGGTCCACAGCCACAATCCGGTCTGGCTGACCGTGCACGAATGGGTGGCCATGGTGCGTGACATGCTGCAGCCCGGCCCGTTGGCCGCGCGACTCAAGCACCTGTGGGCACCGCCGGAGTGGGAACGAAGCCAGCCAAGCGGGGATAATCGCGCCCATGCACCCGAATGCCCTTCTCGACCTCACGACCCAGCTCGTCCGTGAGGTGCTCAAGCTCGACGCCCCGGCCGACAGCATCGTTTCCTATTTCTTCCGCAAGCACAAGGCGCTGGGCGCCCGCGAACGCCACGCCCTGGCCGAGACCGCCTACGCCGTGCTGCGTCAGCGCCTGCTGTGGGCCCACCTGGCCCAGTCGGGCCACGGGCCCATGGAGCGCCGCCTGGTGCTGCTGGCCTGGCAAGGTCAGCCACACATCATCAAGAACGGCGCGACGGCCGACGAGCAGGCCTGGCTGGCCCGCACCGCCACCATCGACCGCAGCACCCTGCCCGACAAGCTGCGCCACAACATGCCGGACTGGCTGTCGAACAAGCTGCGCGAGCAGCTGGACGACGCCGGCTTCTGGGCCTTGGTCGAGCGCCTCTCCGGTGGCGCCCCGCTGGACCTGCGCGTCAACGCCATCAAGGCCAAGCGCGACGAGGTGCTGGCCCAGCTGGCCGAAGCCGGCATCGAGGCCCTGCCCACGCCCTATTCGCCCATGGGCATCCGCATCGACGGCAAGCCCAACCTGCAGAAGCTGCCGCTCTACACCGACGGTCATGTCGAGGTGCAGGACGAGGGCAGCCAGCTGCTGGCCCTGCTGACCGGCGCCAAGCGCGGTGAAATGGTGGTCGACTTCTGCGCCGGCGCGGGCGGCAAAACCCTGGCCCTGGGCGGCATGATGCGCAACACGGGCCGGCTCTATGCCTTCGACGTGTCCGGCCACCGACTGGAAAACCTCAAGCCACGCCTGGCCCGCAGCGGGCTGTCGAACGTGTACTCGGCCCAGATCGCGCACGAAAACGACGACCGCATCAAGCGCCTGCGCGGCAAGATCGACCGCGTGCTCGTCGATGCCCCGTGCTCGGGCCTGGGCACGCTGCGCCGCAACCCCGATCTGAAATGGCGCCAGAGCCCGAAGGCCATCGAGGAACTGCAGGCCAAGCAGACGGCCATCCTGGAAAGCGCCGCGCGCCTGCTGAAACCGGGCGGCCGTCTGGTGTACGCCACCTGCAGCCTGATGCCCGCCGAGAACGAGGTGATCGCCAACGCCTTCAGCGCCGCCCACCCCGACTTCATCCCGGTGGACGCAAAAGAAAAGCTGGAACAGGCCGGCGTGCCCGACGCCAGCGGCCTGGTGACCCCGGCCGGCCACCTGCGCCTGTGGCCGCACCTGCATGCCACCGATGGCTTCTACGCGGCGGCCTGGGACAAGAAAGCCTGAGGCCGGGCCGTACGGGCCCAGCCCTGCAGCGCCCAACAAAAAGGCCCGGTTGAACCGGGCCTTTTTTCATGCGGCAGCGCAGATCAGAACAGGCTTTCGCGCACGTAGACCACGTCGCCGGGCTGCAGCTTGTCGTTCATGCCCGGCTGGATGATGCGGACTTCGCCGCCCTCATCACGACGGTGCACGCGGATGCCACGCTCGGTGCCCCGCATGTTGAGGCCGCCTGCCGAAGCCAGTGCCTGCAGCAGCGTGGTGTCGCGCAGCAGCAGTTGCACGCCAGGACGTTGCACTTAGCCATAGATGTAGATCTGGGGCGCGCGGTCCACCCAGATGGCGTCGCCGTTTTCCAGCGGGATGTCGTCCACCGTGCCGATCGAGGCGAACACCTTGGGGAAGTCGATCTCCTTGCGGAAGGCCTTGCCGTTGCGCAGGCCGGAGATCACGACGATGTCCGAGGCCGAACCGGCGACGGTGCCCCCGGCGGCCGCCAGCACTTCGCTCAGCTTCGAGGTGCCGGCTTCCAGCGGATAACGACCCGGCTTGTTGACCAGACCCAGCACGGACACCTGGTTGGCCTTCACGGCCAGCAGCAGGATGGTGACCTGAGGCTGCTTGAGGTAGTTGCCTTCACGCAGGCCATCGGCGATCTTCTTCTCGGCGGCCACGACGGACAGGCCACCGATCTTGACCGATCCCAGCAGCGGGTAGGAGATGGTGCCCCCTTCGTTGATGCGGGTCTCCAGGGTCAGGTCGGGGTTCTGGTACACCGCCACCCGGATCAGGTCACCCACGCCCAGCACGTAGTCGGCCTGGGGGGCGGCCTGGGCCGCCAGGCCGGCGCTCAGCAGGGTGGCGGCCAGCAGCCAGCGCGCAATCTCACGCATCCACTTCATACGTTCAGTCCTCTATTGATGTTCAAGGCCCCGGCGGGGCGGTGTTCAAAAGCACTGTACACCGGCCAGCCCCTGACGAGGCACCGCACGGCACACCTTGTCGCAATGGAGTCGCCATGGCGGCCAGGGTTCCCCCCGAATCGGGCCTGTCGGGGCCATTGGGGCCCCCGATCCAAGGGGGCGGCCCGCGATGACGACCGGGCTCAGGCCGCGACCCTGGCATGCGAACGCGCAAGGTAGGCTTCCACAGCCTCACCGGGCATCGGCCGGGACACCAGATAGCCTTGCACGTCGTCGCAGCCCAGGGCCTTGAGCATGGCCATCTGCTCGACCGACTCGATGCCTTCGGCCGTGGTTTCCAGGCGCAGCGCCCGGGCCAGGCTGATGATGGCGGTGACCACGGCCTGCGCGTCCTCGTCACTGCCCAGCGCCCGCACGAACAGCCCGTCGATCTTGAGCTTGTCCATCGGGAAGCGGCGCAGGTAGGCCAGCGACGAATAGCCGGTTCCGAAGTCGTCCATCGCGATCCGCACGCCCCGCGTGCGCAAGGCACACAGCGTGTCGTGGGCCCCTTCGTGGTCGTCGATCAGCACGGACTCGGTCACCTCCAGTTCCAGCCGCTCGGGCGCCAGCCCGCTCTCGGCCAGGGCCTGGTCCACCAGCTCGAGCACCGAGCCGGTACGGAACTGCACGGCCGACAGGTTGACCGCCACCCGCAGGTCGGCCGGCCACTGCGCCGCCTGCCGGCAGGCCTCGCGCAGCACCCAGCTTCCCAGGGGCACGATCTGGCCCGTCTCCTCGGCCACCGGGATGAACTCGCCCGGCCCCATCAGGCCGCGCTCGGAGTGCTGCCAACGCACCAGCGCCTCGAAGCCCAGCACCCGACCATCACGCAGGCGAACCTGCGGCTGGAAGTGAAGGGTGAACTGCTCGGCCTGCAGAGCCTGCCCCAACTCATGCTGCAGCCGCACCCGTGCCAGCGCATGCTCGGCCATCTCGGGCGCGAAGTGGCGCCAGGTGGCCCGTCCGGCCGCCTTGGCCGCATACAGCGCCAGGTCGGCGCACTGCAGCAGGGCCCGGGGGTCGCTGCCATCCCGCGGGGCCTGGGCGATGCCGATGCTGGCGTACACCACCACCTGCGCGTCTTCCAGCTGTACCGGTTCGCGGATCAGACCCAGCAGGCGCGCCGCCAGCGCCTCGGCCGCCGGGGCTTCGGCATGCGCCCAGGTCAGCAGCGCGAACTCGTCGCCCCCCAGCCGGGCCAGAAGATCGCCATCGCTCACGCAGCTGCGCAGCCGTGCACCCAGCCGCCGCAACAGCTGGTCGCCCACGGCATGGCCCAACGTGTCGTTGATGTGCTTGAAGTTGTCCAGGTCGATGAACAGCAACGCGCAAGGTCTTGCGGCCTCCTCGGGTGAACGACCCAGGCGCTCGAGCTCGGTGCCGAAGCGATGCCGGTTCGACAGCCCCGTGAGCGCGTCGTAGTTGGCCAGGCGGGCCAGCTCGTCGCGGCTCTGGCGCGTCTGGGTGATGTCGGAGCCCACGCCGCGCCAGCCGGACGCACGGCCCCGCTCGTCGAACAACGGCTTGGCCGTCAGCGACCACCACCGCACCTCGTGCCCCACCTCGACCGGAATTTCCAGATCGCGGAAGGGTTGGCCCAGGCGGAGGTGGCTGGTCAGGCGCCGCAGGCTGTCTGCGCCCTCCAGCTCGTCAGGCGGCAACATGTCGGACAGCAGGCCCACCAGGCTGCGGTCGAGCAACTGGCGCACGGGCATGCCGAAGGACTGGGCCAGGCGCGTCGAGACGTGGCGAAGGCGGCCCTCGGCGCTGATTTCCCACAGCCAGTCGGAGGCATGCTCCTCGAAGTCCTTCAGCAGCAAGTCGATCAGCTGCTTCTGCCGCTCGGTTTCTGCCTGCGCACGCAGGCGGCTCATGAACACCCGGCCGTTCGTGAAGATGATGCCGGCCATCATGACGGCGTACACCGCCAGCATCACGATCAGGGCGCCGTTGTCTGCGTACGGCGAGCGTGTCAGCGCCAGCAAGCAGCCACACAGCAGCACCCCCACGTAAGCCAGCGCGGCGGGCGCCAGCGGACTGAGCATGAAGGCGCCCGCGCAGATCATGCCGACGCTGAGGGTGGACAACAACAGGGCGCCGGCCTGGTCCGCTTCCGGAAAGACCGCGATGGGCAAGCTGGCCCACAGGGCCGCGAACAAGCCGACATGGGCCGCAACCAAACGCGTCGCGTGCGGAGAGGCCACGCGCTTGCGTCCGTCGCTGAGCAGGCTGCGCCGCCACAGCAGGCCCACCAGCCCGAGAGACAGGACCACCGCCAGACACCATGCGGCCAGCCACAGCGGCTCTTCCATGCGGGCCCAGAAGACCCAGGCCAGCGTCACCGTGTTGACGGCGTTGCCGATGACGCTCAGCGGCAGCAAGGCCATCAACGCCTGGATCTGGCGCGCGCGGAAGCGGGCCGCGTAAGCCCCGTCGGTGGCTTCGTTGGGGCGCACTTCGTCCAGCCAGCCGCGCAACGACTGCCTGCACCGCATCCACCAGCCTGGGTATGGGTCGTACTGCTCTGCCATGTCCACCTACCGGGCCATCCGGAGCCCTCGATCTGACGCCATCATGACGTCAAATGACTCGTGCAGGTGTGAGGACAAACCGCCGAGGTGCCCGCGATTGCGGGGCTTTCCGGGTGAAACCCGACGCCTGAATGGGTGGTTGTTTGGCGTACCATCCCTCCACTTCCCCTGGAATCGACCCCATCCATGAGTT
>JAJUHM010000021.1 GCA_029279925.1 Aquabacterium olei | reverse complement strand
GGATGCCGCCACGGCTTTTTTGCATCCGGTTCGGGCCGCGTGTGGCGGCCCGCCGGTTGGGCCTTGCGGCCCGTCTCGCGTCGATCAGAAGCGGTGCTGCAGCCCGAAGCCGATGCCGGTCTGGTGGTTGGTCAGCGGCGTCTGGTCGCGGAACACGCCGGTGCGGGTGGCGACGCCGTCTTCCGTCTGCGCGCGGGCGATGGCGGCCGTGGCGTACAGGCGCGTGCGCTTGGACAGGTCGTAGTGCA
Source organism: Aquabacterium olei (assembly GCA_029279925.1). Taxonomy (GTDB): domain Bacteria; phylum Pseudomonadota; class Gammaproteobacteria; order Burkholderiales; family Burkholderiaceae_C; genus Aquabacterium; species Aquabacterium olei_A. Next base: position 19,384 of record JAJUHM010000021.1, on the reverse strand, counting down.
CCTTGCCGGCCAGCATCACGGGGTTCGACGGCGTGCCGTGCTTGTTCTCCACGTACACACCGCCAAAGGCCGTCACCTTGTTGGCCACCGGGGCGCTGGCGCCCAGCCAGTACAGCGTGGTGTGGAAGGCCGCGTTGCTGCTGCTGATCGTGCCCACGGGCTCACGCTTGGTGTCGCGCACGCCGGCGTACAGCTTGGTGGTGCCCAGGCTGTAGGTGCCCGAGGCGATCCAGCTGCGGTTGCTGGTCGACGTGGTCGCGGTTTCCGTGGCGGCGGTGCGGCCGTCGTCCAGGCTCAGCTGGGCCGAGATCGGGCCGGCGTCGTAGCCGATCGAGATGCCACGCGTGGTGTTGGCGTTCAGCGAGCCGGCCACTTCACCCAGGCCGGCGTTCAGGCCCACGCGGAAGGCGCCGACCTTGCCCACATAGCGCACGCCGTTGCTGATGCGGCTGGTGAGCGAGGCCTTCGGCACGGTGGCGGTGCCCGTCACCCACGAGTACTGGGGGGCATAGCCCATGAAATCGTGCGGCGCGACGAAGTCGTAGGCCACGGTGGACATGCGGCCCAGTGCCACGCTGCCCAGCGACTTGCTGTCGAGGCTGACCCAGGCCTGGCGGCCGAACAGCGCCGTGTCGGCGGCACCCGTGTCAGCGCTCAGTTCGCCTTCCAGGTTGAACTGCGCGCTCAGGCCGCCACCCAGGTCTTCCTGGCCCTTGAAGCCGAAGCGCGAGGTGTTGATGCCACCCGAGTTCAGCCGCCACTGGCTGTTGCCGGCCGCATTGTTGTTCGTGCGGTATTCCAGCCCCAGGTCGATCAGGCCGTACATGCTCAGGTTGCTGCTCTGGGCGTGGGCGACCGTGCCGGCGAGCAGGGCGGTCAGGGTTGCGGCGCTCAGCGTGGCCAGGCGGTGGAAGCGAAAGGCGTGTGTCATGTTGTCTCCAGTGACCCGGGTGTGAGAATGGGAAAATGGGTCAGTGGCCGCGGATGATCGGCAGCGTTCCTGTCAGGAATCTGGCGATCGGCGGGCGCGCCAGCGCTTCGCGGGAAAACACCGAGAACGATCCGAGACGCCGTGTGACCTTCCACAGGTGCGGCGTGGCGGCGTTCATGCTGAAATCACGCCCTGCTTCGCGCGACTGCATTTCCAACACGAGGTTTCACCATGCGCCTGCTGCTCGTCGAGGACCAGGAAGAGCTGGCCGACTGCCTGGCGAAAGCCCTGCGCAAGGGCGGCCATGCGGTTGACGTGCTGGGCCGTGGCGACCACGCCGACCACGCCCTCGCCACGCAGCCTTACGACCTGGCCATCCTGGACCTGAACCTGCCCGGGATCGACGGGCTGGAGGTGCTGCGTCGCCTGCGTGCCCGGGGCAGCGGGCTGCCGGTCCTCATCCTCACGGCGCGCGACAGCCTGGCCGAGCGTGTGAGTGGCCTGGACATGGGGGCCGACGACTACCTGGCCAAGCCGTTCGAACTCAGCGAGCTCGAAGCCCGTGTGCGGGCCCTGTCGCGTCGGGGCACCGTGCGGGCGCCCACCGTGCGCATCGGCCGGGTCGAGTTCGACACCAGCAGCCGCCTGGTCACCTGTGATGGCCGTCCGCTGGCGCTCACCCCGCGTGAACTGGCCGTGCTCGAGGCCCTGGTGTCGCGGCTCGATCGCCCAGTGGCGCGCGAACTGATCTTCGAGAAGGTCTACGACATGGATGCCTCGGCCCGGCCCGAGGCGATCGAAAGCTACGTCTCGCGCCTGCGCAAGAAGCTCGAAGGCACCGGCGCCAGCATCACCACGTTGCGCGGCCTGGGTTACCTGCTGACCGACGCCGTCTGAAACAGCCGCTGGGCATGCAGGCCCAGGCCCGTGGCCACCGACGCCAGCCGGTCGCCCCGCACGGCCCGCGCGGTGGGGAAGGCGGCTTCCAGCTGCTCGGTCAGCAGCTTCAGGCCGGTGGAGCCACCGGTGAAGTACAGCGCATGGATGGCATCGGGCGCCACGCCCGCCTGTGCCACCGTGTCGTGCGCGCAGGCCACGATGCGGGCCAGGTCGTCGCGCAGCGCCTGTTCGGCCTGGGCCGCGTCCAGCGGGCTGTGCAGCCCGGCCTCGACCAGGCCCAGGTCGATGTCGGTCGAGCCGCCTTCGGCCACGGCGATCTTTGCGGCCTCGGCACGCCCCACCAGCGCATGACCCAGCCGCTGCATCACCACCTTCAACAGGCGCTGATGCTGCACCGGGTCGCCATAGAAATCGGCCATGCTGCGCAACTCGGCGACACGCTGGGGCTGGTACACCGTGTTGATCAAGTGCCAGGTGGTCAGGTCGAAGTACACGCGGCTTGGCACCGGTCGCGGCGCCTGGCCCTTGATGCTCGGGCCGAAGCCGCCATAGCCCAGCGGTGGCATCACGCTGGCCAGCGACACCCGGCGGTCGAAGTCGGTGCCGGCAATGTGCACGCCGTGGTTGGCCAGGATGTCGCTGCGGCGGTCCAGCGCCTGCGCGCGTCCGGGCCCCACCCGCACCACCGAAAAGTCGGAGGTGCCCCCCCCGATGTCGGCGACCAGAACCAGCTGCTCTTCGGTGGCGTGCTGCTCGTAGTCGAACGCCGCCGCGATCGGCTCGTACTGGAAGGCCACCTCCTTGAAACCGACCGCACGGGCCGCGGCTTCCAGCGAGGCCTGGGCGGCCGCATCGCGCACCGGATCCTCGTCGACGAAGAACACCGGGCGCCCCATCACCACGCGGTCCAGCGGGGCCTGACCGGCCGCCTCGGCCTTGCTGCGCAGATGCCGCAGGTAGCCGGTGATGATGTCGAGGTACTTCACCCCCATGCCGTTGCCGACCTCGGTTGTCTGGTCCACCAGGGCTGTGCCCAGCACGCTCTTCATCGAGCGCATCAGCCGGCCCTCGTAGCCCTCGATGTAGGCCGCCACGGCGGCGCGCCCGAAGGTGCGTGGCAGGGCGTCGTCCGCGCCCACCCCGCGCACGGTGCCCGGCGGCAGGTCGTCCGCATCGGTGCAGTAGAACACCGCGGTCGGCATCGTCAGGTGGCCGTCCTCCAGGGGAACCAGCCGCATGCCGCCCGCGCCGGCCGGGATGGCAATCGCCGAGTTGGAGGTGCCGAAGTCGATGGCGCAGTAGGACATGGCGTGAGGCGGGATCGGGCCGAGGGAGAAAAAGGGCCCGCGATTGTAGGTGCCCTGAGGTCATGACGGGCGGGCACCGCTGTAACGCCTGTTTGCAATTTCCCCCTTCCAGTGTGGTCGGCTACGCCCGCCGCCCCGCCGAGAATCGCGCGATACCGACAATAAACCTCAGGTGAGTGCATGAACCTACCGTCCGTGGGCGGCATGGTCGCGGCGTCGCGCGCGGCGGCGTCATCGTTGTCCGATCCCTCGTCGTTGCTGGACGAAGGGCTCTCCCGTCTCAAGGCCGCGCTGGGCATCGGGCAGGCCACCCGGCTGCTGCAACTGGAAACCGCCCTGCCTTCGGCCACCCTGGTGGTCGAGCGCTGCCGTGTCACCGAAGCCGTGCACGCGGCCGAGCCCCTCTGGGCCGAAGTCGATACGCTGTCCACCAGCGCGCTGCTGGAGCTCAAGGCGCTGCAAGGCGAGCAGATGACACTGCGCCTGATGCGGTCCGATGGCAGTTGGCGCCATTGGCATGGCTACGTGGTGCGCGCGGCCCAGCTGGGCGCCGATGGCGGCCTGGCGCGCTACCGTCTGACGCTCGCAGCCTGGACGCACTGGCTCACCCACCGCCGCGACACCCGCATCTTCCAGGACCGCACGACCCAGGACATCGTGTCCGAGGTGCTGGCCGCGTGGCCCCAGGCGCATTTCCGTTTCGACTTGGCGCAGCGCGGCCCGCTGCGTGCCATCACGACCCAGTATCGCGAGACCGACTGGCGCTTCGTGTGCCGCCTGATGGCCCAGGAAGGCTGGAGCTGGCGGCTGGAGCACGCGGGTCCGCCGGATGGATCGGACCAGGCGCGCGCTACTGTGGCCGGCGCCCGCGCTGCCCGGCACACGCTGGTCATCTTCGACGATCAGGCCAAGGTGCCCGACCTGGGGCCCCTGCGCTTCAGCCGACCGGACATGCGGGGCGCAGGGCTGCTCGGTACCGGCCTGTTCGACGACGGCCTGGCGCAGGACACCGTGACCGCCTGGCGCGTGGGCCGGCACGTGGGCGCCAATGCCGTCACCGTGGCCGCCTGGGACGAGCGCCAGCTGGCCGGCGTGGCGGGGTCGGCGACCGCGCTGACCGACCAGGGGGCCGTGCCCCTGCTGGAAGACTACCGCGGCCATGGCGAGCGGCAGCATGCCGAGGGCCGCGTCACCACGGCCCAGCCTGCCAGCACCGCGGTGGCCGAGGCGCGTGCGCAGGCTCGCATGGCGGCCCACGAACTGCACCACACGCGCGCCGAAGGCGACAGCGCCGTGCGGGCGCTGCATGAGGGCGCGCGCTTCCTGCTGACCGAGCACAGCCTGTACGGTGCTGCGGCCGCCCTGGCCGCCACCGCCCGCTCGGCGATGGGGGGCGGCGGCGCCCTCACCGAGCCGACCGCGCCCGGTGCCTTCCGCGTGCTGCGCGTGGTGCACGAGGCCGCCAACAACCTGGGCAGCGAGGCGGCCCGTCTGCTGCGCCAGGCCGACATCGAACAGGGCAGTTACCGCAACCGCTTTGACGCCGTGCCGGCCAGCGTGCGGCTGGCACCCATGCCGATCGATGCGCCGACGGCGCCCGGCTTGCAGACGGCGGTCGTCGTGGCCCACCCCGGCGAGCCCCTGACCACCGACCGCGACGGCCGCATCCGCATCCAGTTCGGCTCGCAACGCGGCGCGCGCCCCCTGGCAGGCGCCCTCAACGCACCCACCACCCCAGCCGGTGCAGACACCGGCCACGCCCCGGGCGATGCCACCAGTGGCACCTGGGTGCGCGTGGCGCAGAGCGTGGCCGGTCCCAACTGGGGCGCTGTCTTCACCCCTCGCGCGGGCACCGAGGTGCTGGTGGACTTCGTCGACGGCGACATCGACCGCCCCTTGGTGATCGGGCAGTTGCACAACGGCCAGCACGACCTGCCCTGGCCAGCAGGCGTGGACGCCGGCACCAACCACCCCGGCACCATCTCAGGCTGGCACAGCCCCCACCTGGACGGTGGCGGTGCCAACCAGTGGCTGATCGACGATGCCACTGGCCAGCTGCGCATGCGCCTGGCCAGCCACAGCGGCGCCACCGGCTGGAGCGAGCTCAGCCTGGGCCACCTGATCCAGCAAAGCGGCCGGGGTGGTGCGGGCTGCGCCCAACGCGGTGCGTGGCTGGGCGAAGGCTTCTACGGCCACACCGACGGCTGGGCCGTGGTGCGCGCCGGCCAGGGCCTGTTGCTGAGCACCAGCGCCCGGCCCGCGATGGGTGCGAGTGTGCGAAGCACCCAGATGGACGCGGCCGAAGCTGTGAGCCAGCTCAAGGGCGCCCGCCAGCTGGGCGATGCGCTGAGCCAGAGCGCCCGCCAGCAAGGCGCGGCAGGCCTGGCCAGCCACGACGCCAGCCAGGCGCTGCAACAGCACACCGAGGCCATGGACCCGGCCGCGCAGGGCAAGTACGACGGCGCGGTGGGCGGCCAGGAGGCGAAGAAGGCCCAACCCGGCAGCCGCACCCTGCAGGACCCGGTCGAGCGCTTTGCCAAGCCGCTGCTGCACCTCGACACCCCGGCCAGCGCCGTGTTCGTGACGCCGGCCAGCATCGGCCTGTTCAGCGGCCAGGACACGAGCCTGACCACGCAGGGCGACGTGCAACTGACGGCCGCGCACACGCTGAGTGCCGTCAGCGGCCAGACCACCAGCCTGTACACGCACGCGGGCGGCATCAAGGCGATCGCGGCCAACGGCCCGCTCAGCCTGCGGGCCCACACCGACGCGCAGCAAATCTGGTCGGATCAAGACCTGACCATCCAGAGCACCACCGACGAGATCCGCATCCAGGCCAGCAACAGCATCACGCTGACGGCGGGGCAGAGCCAGATCCAGCTCAAGGGTGGGGACATCACCTTCACCTGTCCGGGGACGTGGACGGTGAAGGGGGCGGGGCATGATTGGGCGGGAGGGGGATCGGGGAATGCGGGCTTGATGACGCTGCCCTCGGGAACGCGAAAGATTGAACCCGTTCCAGCTTCGTTGGGGCGCGCGTATGGCCAAACGGTTAGCTTGGAAGAAGTGCCGGCGGAGTGGCTGCCCCGCCCCCTGGTTTCCCAGCTGAATGTGACACAGCAAGGTGAACACTGGGCGACAGTAACCATAGGACCGAGCGACGTGGTTGTTGAACCGGTGTTGTTTGATCGGCCAGCCAATGTGCAGCTTTGGTTGCAGTCGTCTACCCCCTGGCAAGTCAGCGAGGACGTCTGGCAGCCGCAAGATGAAGTGGAAGCGATTGACGAGGAGGGTGACGATGGACAAGAAGATTGATGCCCAACCTAACAGCGTCTCGCCATCCAGGCTGGGGGATCCCTACCGAGTCAAATCAGGCGATACCTTGTCCTCCATTGCACGCCGGGCGGGAGTGACTGTGGCGTGCTTACGGCGCTGGAACGGCATCGGTGATATCAATAAAATCGAAGTCGGACAGGTTCTGTATTTGTCCGAAGCATCGGCTTTTGGCATCAGCGTTGCATTCCTTGATGCATTGCGTCATCCGATTGCGAATCTGCCCTATCGGTTGGAGTTTGATGGCCGCAGCATTGCCGGCAAGACTTCTTCTACCGGGCGCATTCCCCCTCAGGTAACCAAAGACGCTCGTTCCCAAGTCGACGTCTGGGTGCAGGACGCAACGCGTGAATGGAAGAAGTTAACCAGTACAGCATCGGGCTATGGGCACAAGCTGGTAACGTTGGTCAGTGGCGCCATCGTCGTGCCGGCAACGCTGGAAGAAATGGCGAGTGACACGGCCAAGATGCTAGCCAAGGTAAGGGAAGTCACAGCCACTGCTTTCGCCCAAGCCAAGCAGCCTGTCAAGCCGACTGGGAAGCCCTCGAAGAATAATCCGGCCGTTACAGCGAAGAACTCCACGGGGCCCCAAGGGCAGCCGGTGATTGTGCTGGGAGTAGATCTACCAGAGGGGTTGATGAGACACTTCGAGCGCTACAAGGGCGGCGACATTTCCGAGCAAGAGTGGGCCGCTGTCGCTGTCAGACTGGAGTGCGAACCTGAGGTGCTTAAGGCGATCTCGAAGGTTGAAAGTGGTGGGCGAAGCGCCTTCTGGCAACTCAATGGCGGCACAGGCGGGCATGTGCCGGCCATCCTCTATGAGCGCCATTACTTTAGTCGACTTACGAAAGGCGTCTACGATGACGATCATCCCGACGTTTCCTGGCCCACGGGATATCAAGCCCGGAAGCAGTTGGGTAAGGAAAACAAAAGGATGCACGATGGTAAGGTTGGCAAGGGTGATGTATATGCCGATTACGCCACGTCTTACCTGAGACTGATTCAAGCGTATCGACTTGATCCAATTGCGGCCCTGCAGTCATGCTCGTGGGGGAAATTTCAGATTATGGGCGCGAACTTCGCGTTGTGTGATATTCCCAATGTCGAGAAGTTTGTTGACCGGATGTGCACCTCCGATGCAGAACAGATTGGCTTGCTGGCCGGCTTCATCCAACATAAGTCCAGAGCGTGGAAGAGCCCCAAGAACAAGGCCGCTGGCAAAGAGATTTCTCTGTTGGATGCGGTCAAAACCAAAAATTGGCGAGCCATTGCCTTCAACTACAACGGCCCTGCTTATGAGACGTACCAATACCACACCAAGCTCGAGCAAGCGTATGCCCATTACAAGAAGGCCGGCGATTCGAAAGCCTCATGAATGGATTTTCCATAGCCTGACAGCCTCGCTGTTGATGTGCTTGCCTCCGCTGGTTCACGCCGAGATTAAACTGTCAAGCGACTGGATTACCGAGCGCACCTGCACGGGATCATCTCGGAATACCGAGGAACTGGCAGCGCTCCAACGAGGCTTGCGTCCCCGACCCGTCTGCACACAGACCGAGGTGGAGAAAGTGGAGGAGGCGGCGGCCAAATCCGCGGCGGGCCGTTCCGCAGCAATGAGCCGAGTCGAACCCAACCGTCGCGACTTTGAGCAGCATCGCGGTTTCAAATTGCAAATCGATGGCCGCCAGCATTATCTAGAGCCCATCGGATTCATGACCAAGAGTCGGGCAGACGAGGTGTGTACCCCCTCGAACTTCAAGGGGCAGCCGACTTACCGATGCAACGAGGGGCAGCGTCACGCAGTGGATTGCCACATTCTCATCTTCAATGAGAAGTTTGAAGAGGTAGGGTATCACCGAATTATGGTCAAGGAACCCTATCAATTTTACTGCAACGGGGTGCCCGCTGTGGGCGTCCTCAACGCCTCAGATAACCTTCTTTTGACCACGCTGCAATACTTCCCGATTGACCGCCGGCATGCCGGTACTGTCGCTGAAGTTGGCCAGGGCTGGAGCCGAATGACGGTGCTACTGCGTCTGACGCGGAATGAAGACGGCCAAGTGTCGATCGAACAGGATGACGTGTGTCTAGGTAACCCGAATCGGGTCGAGACGATTGCCGAGGCCAGACGCAAGCTGAAGAAATGCGGTTCAAGCAGGAACTGAACTCCGCCCGAAGATCTGTGTGTGCTGCCGCGCATGGCTGTGCTGCCTCTCAGTGTCAACGTGGGAGCTCACAGAACTCACGCCCCCAGCGAGCGCGATGTTTTTGATGATGTTTGAGGTGCTCCACCATGTGTTGTGTTCCGCAGGGGTTGCAAAACACGCTATCGGAGCTGAAAGCCAGGACCCCGCCTAAACCCCATGTGTCCAAGGGCAGCAAGGTCAGCTAGTTTCTGCGAACATCGGTGCCAATCCGCTGACTGCTACGGACTCCATTCCTGTGGACGCAATTGAGGTCGGCCAACCTTTACGGACGCTATTCCATGGCTACTGGCTCTATTCCGTCGAACCCTCAGCCCCTCCTCGCCGCCATCATCGACCTCGACGGCACCATGGTCGACACCCTCGGTGATTTCGTCGTCGTCCTGCGCCACACCCTGACCGACCTCGGTTGCCACCCCATCGAGCTGGCCCGCGTCGACCGTGATTTCATTTCCATGACCGTGGGCAAGGGCACCGAGGATCTGCTGCGCCGCAGCCTGGCGCACGCCTGGGGCGTCCTGCCCGATTCGGCGGACGTGGGCCAGGCCTTGCCCGAGGCACTGGCCATCTACCACCGCCACTACCCCGAGCACAACGGGCAGCATGCCGACGTCTTTCCCGGTGTGGCGGAAGGGCTGGCCCAACTCCAGGCGCTGGGCGTGCCGCTGGCCTGCCTCACCAACAAGCCCACGGCGTTCGCGCAGCAGCTGCTTGAGCGCAAAGGCCTGCGCCCCTTCTTCCGGCACGTGTTCGGGGGTGACGCATTCGAGCGCAAGAAGCCCGATCCGCTGCCCTTGCGCAAGACCTGCGAGGCCCTCGGCACCGAGCCCGCGCGCACCCTGATGGTGGGCGATTCCAGCAACGATGCCCAGGCGGCCAACGCGGCGGGCTGCCCCGTGGTGCTCGTCACCTATGGCTACAACCACGGCCACCCCATCGAAGCCGTGCCGGCCCGCGCTCACATTCCCCGCCTGGATCAGGCCGACTGGCCCGCATTGCTCGCTTGAGCTTGATCGATCGGCCCCGCATGGGCCGCACTCACTCCAGCGCTTCCAGTACCGCAGGCGCCCTGTAGGACAGCAGGGCGTCCTTCAGGTCCTGCGACACCGGCCGTGCGCCCAGCCACACCCGCAGCACGGCAGGAAAGAAGGCTGCATCCGCGATCGGCAGACCGGCAGGCTGCCCGTTTACATAGAACACCGTGCCGCGCTTCGGCACAAAGTCGATGGCGAACACGTCTCCCGTGTTCAGCCGCTTGATGTGCGAGAACTGTTCGCCCATCTTCCGGATCGACGGGATGAGGCTGAAGAAGGCTTCTCGGGTGCTGTTGAGTTCGATGCCCCGCGTGATGGTCTTGCCGACTTCGTCGATCCGCATGCCCTGCAGCATCACGAAGCGCAGTTGCAGCGGCGCATTGCGCGCCATGTCGATCACGGCATCGGCCTGCACGTGCTTGTCCGGGGTGTAGAGCCCCACGGTGTAGAGCTTGGCGACGGCGCGGTAGGTGACGCCGGCACCGTTGAGCTGCAGCGTGCGGCCTTCGACCTTCAGCGTGGCGGGGTAGCTCACCCCGAACAGTTCGGTGGGCACGGCCCGAGCCGGACAAGCGGCCGCGAGACCGCCGCCCAGCAGCAGGGCCAGCCGCCCCAGCAAGGCTCGGCGGGCCGACGCCGGTCTCCCTGGGACCGGGCCTTCAGGTGTCAAACGCATGGTGGTGTCCGTCGTGCCCGGTGCCGGCACCTCTGCGGCCGGCTGATCAGGCTGCTCCATTGTTTCGACGTGGTCCGGGTCCGCAAGCTGGGTTTGCCCTTGGCGCCGCGATGGCGCCGGGCAATGACGGGGCAACATCTGCCAGGGGCGGCTGCTACACTGGTCCGATGTTCATCTCTCGCAAACACACCAAGGGGTCGCACGACCGGGGGGCATGGCCCTGGCGTCACTGCGCCAGTGTGTGAGCGTCCGTCCGCCGCCTGACCAGGCCTTCGGACGGACCGCCCTGAACCGCTTCTTCTGCGTCGCCGCAGCCCGATGGGCGATGCGACCGACAGGAAGGCGGGCGAGACCCATCAGATGACACCGGGTGCCGCCGTGCGTTGGCGCCCCTGGGCTTGGAGGCCCTGCACCATGATCACCGAAACCGAATTCCACGCGCTGGCCGCTCAAGGCCACAACCGCATTCCGCTGGTGGCCCAGGCCCTGGCCGACCTCGACACGCCCCTGTCGCTCTACCTCAAGCTCACGCAAGGCCGTCCCTTGAGCTTTCTGCTCGAGTCGGTGGTGGGCGGTGAGCGCTTCGGTCGCTACTCCTTCGTGGGCCTGCCTGCCCGCACGCTGGTCCGGGCCACCGGCCGCGCGGTCGAGGTCGTGACCGACGGTGAGGTGGTCGAGCGTCACGACACCAACCCGCTCGATTTCATCGCCCAGTACCAGCAGCGCTTCAAGGCCGCCGTGCCCCAGGGCTTGCCCCGTTTCTGCGGGGGGCTGGCTGGCTACTTCGGCTATGACACCGTGCGTCACATCGAGCACCGCCTGGCGAACACGCACAAGCCCGGTGGCATCGGCACGCCCGACATCCTGCTGCTGCAGTGCGAAGAACTGGCCGTCATCGACAACCTGGCGGACCGCCTCTACCTCATCGTCTATGCCGATCCGGCCCAGCCGGGCGCCTACGACCGCGCGGCCGATCGCATCGCCGAGTTGCAGGCGCAACTCAACGCCGTGGTGCCGGTGCCGCCCATCACGCCCACCGAGTCCTACCCGGTCGAGCGCCACTTCGCCAAGGCCGATTTCGAGGCCGCGGTGCTCAAGTGCAAGGAGTACATCGCCGCGGGCGACTGCATGCAGGTGGTGATCGGGCAGCGCCTGCAGAAGCGCTTCACGGCGTCCCCGCTGACGCTGTACCGCGCGCTGCGCTCGCTCAACCCGAGCCCCTACATGTACTACTACGACATGGGCGACCACCATGTCGTCGGCTCCAGCCCCGAGATCCTGGTGCGCCAGGAGCGCAACGCCGAAGGCGGCGAAACCGTCACCATCCGCCCGATCGCCGGCACGCGGCCGCGCGGGGCCACGCCCGAGGCCGATGTCGCCAACGAGCGGGAGCTGCTGGCCGATCCCAAGGAGCGTGCCGAGCACGTCATGCTGATCGACCTGGCGCGCAACGACATCGGCCGCATTGCCAAGACAGGCACCGTCAAGGTCACCGAGGCCTTCGGCATCGAGCGCTATTCGCACGTCATGCACATCGTCAGCAACGTCGAAGGCGCGCTGAAGGATGGCATGACCGGGCTGGATGTGCTGCGCGCGAGCTTCCCGGCCGGCACGTTGAGCGGCGCGCCCAAGATCCGCGCGATGGAGATCATCGACGAGCTCGAGCCGGTGCAGCGCGGTGTCTATGGAGGCGCTGTCGGCTATCTGAGCTTCGCGGGGGACATGGACGTGGCCATCGCCATCCGCACTGGCGTCATCAAGGACCAGACGCTGTACGTGCAGGCCGGCGCCGGCGTGGTGGCTGACTCGGTGCCCGAACTCGAATGGAAGGAAACCGAGGTCAAGGCGCGTGCGGTGATCCGTGCAGCGGAGATGGCCGAGCAGGGGCTGTGACCCCGCCCGCCAGGGCACGTCAGCGGGGCAGCAGGCGTCGCCGCAGCGCGGCCTGCGCTGGCATTTCGATCAGGCGGTACACCGGCACCGCCAGCGCGAACGTCAGCCCCAGGTAAGCCAGCAGCCACAGCGGCGACGCCAGCGGCAGCCGATCGGGTTGCCCACCGCTGAGCAGGGCCACGGCCAGCTGCAGGGGAAAGTGCAGCAGGTAGCTGGCATACGTCGTGTGCCCCAACGTGCCGATCAGGTCCGCGAGCGGGCCGGGGCCGGGGCGAACCACCCGCAGCAGGCCCAGCATGGCCAGGGGCGCCAGCAGCGCCACGTAGAACATGGGGCGCAACACGCCGAGTGCCGTCGCCGCGGTGCCGCCCGCCAGCAGCACGCTGCCGGCAACCAGGCAGAGGCGTCGGGTGCCCTGGGGCAGCCGGCACAGCGCCTCGTGCACCAGGTGGGTGAGGGCGCCCAGGTAGAAGAAGAACACGCACAGCACCACCGGGTGGGCGGTGGCCTGGCTGGCATACAGTGCCCCGGACAGCGCGATCAGCCCGACGACGTGCCACCACCGTGTCAGGCCCAGCCGGCACAGCGCGTAGAACAGCCCGTAGACCAGCACCTCGATCGAGACGCTCCAGATCGGCCCGTTGAACGACCATTCGCTGCGGCCGGGCCAGTCGCTCGCCAGGAACAGGTGCAGCACGAAGTGCGGCAGGTCGTTGTGCTGGTAGACGTAGTCCACCCCGTGCCGGCTGCGGTACAGCCAGGCCATCCCGGCGACGGCCAGCAGCGTCAGCAGGTGCAGCGGATACAGCCGCGAAAACCGCAGGACCGCGAAACGCCATGCCGGCACCTGGCCGTCGGCCACGGGCCGGGCGTACTTCCAGAAGAAGATGAAGCCCGACAAGGCCCAGAACACCTGCACGCCCAGCCAGCCCGCCTCGTAAAAGGGCTTGAGCCAGGCGTACAGCGGCTGCCCGGTCATGCTGAAGCCCTGATGGCTGTGGCCCACCACGTAGAAATGGTTGTAGTGCCACAGGAGCACCGACACCGCACAGGCAAAACGCAGCACCTCCAGGCCCAGCAACGTGGGCTCGACGGCGGTGCGGGAAGGGGCGGTCGCGGGGCGCGCTGGCAGGGCGGCGCGGGCAGAAGGGATCGACACGAGTCTGGAGGAGGGTCAGGCTGTCAACGCCCCGATCTTGGCACGGCGGCGGCATGTAGAATGATCTGCATGCAGCAACCCTCGGACTTCCTTCGCCTGATGCACCGCTGGTGGCGGTGACGCCAGACAGACACGCTTGCCTCTGCGGCCGGTCCCCACCGGTGCGCCACCTGATCAGAGGCCCCGAGGGGGGACGTCACGGCGTCTGAACCGTGCACCGAAGGCGGCCTGCCCGCCCCATGAACCACCTCCACACAGGACGTGCCCATGCTGCTCATGATCGACAACTACGACAGTTTCACCTTCAACCTGGTGCAGTACTTCTGCGAACTGGGCGAAGAGGTCAAGGTCGTTCGCAACGACGAAATCACCCTCGACGACATTGCCGCGCTGAAGCCGGACCGTCTGGTGCTCTCGCCTGGCCCGTGTTCGCCCGCTGAAGCGGGGGTGTGCGTGCCTGCGCTGCAGCGCTTCACCGGCCAGCTTCCCATCCTGGGCGTGTGCCTGGGCCACCAGAGCATCGGTGCGGCGCTCGGCGGCCACGTGATCCGCGCCCAGGTGCAGATGCACGGCAAGACCAGCGTCATCCACACCGACCAGAAGGGTGTCTACGCCGGCCTGCCCGCCGAGTTCACCGTGATCCGCTACCACTCGCTGGCCATCGAGCGCGCCACGCTGCCCGAGTGCCTGGAAATCACCTCGTGGACCGACGACGGCGAGATCATGGGGGTGCGCCACAAGGGCCCGCAGACCGACCCGAACTTCGCGCCTTTGGAAGGCGTGCAGTTCCACCCCGAATCGATCCTGACCGAGCACGGCCACGCCATGCTCAAGAACTTCCTGACGATGTGAGGACGGCGTCATGACGCAACTGACCGACCAGCAGGCGCTGCAACGCGTCATCGAGCACCGCGAGATCTTCCACGACGAGATGCTGGGGCTGATGCGCCGCATCATGCAAGGCGAGATGTCGCCCGTCGTCATGGCCGCGCTGGTGACCGGGCTGCGCGTCAAGAAGGAAACCGTGGGCGAACTGTCGGCGGCCGCGCAGGTGATGCGCGAGTTCGCCACCCCGGTGCAGGTCGATGACACCGCGAACCTCATCGACCTGTGCGGCACCGGTGGGGACGGCGCCCACACCTTCAACATCTCGACGACGGCGATGTTCGTGGCCGCGGCGGCCGGCGCCCGCGTGGCCAAGCACGGCGGCCGCAGCGTGTCGTCCAGCACCGGCAGCGCCGATGTGCTCGAGGCCCTGGGTGCCTACATCAACCTGAACCCCGAACAGGTGGCCAGCTGCCTGGCCGACACCGGCGTGGGCTTCATGTTCGCTCCCAACCACCATGGCGCCATGAAGCACGCCGCCCCCGTCCGCAAGGAGCTGGGCGTGCGCACCATGTTCAACATCCTCGGGCCCTTGACCAACCCGGCCGGTGCGCCCAACCAGTTGATGGGCGTGTTCCACCCCGATCTGGTCGGCATCCAGGCGCGTGTGCTGCAGCGCCTGGGCTCGCGCCACGTCATGGTGGTGCATGGCAGCGACGGCCTGGACGAGATCACGCTGGCCGGCCCGACCATGGTGGCCGAGCTCAAGGACGGCCAGGTCAATGAGTACACCATCACGCCCGAGCAGTTCGGCATGGCCGAGCACGACGGCTCGGCGCTCAAGGCGCACAGCCGCGAGGCCTCGGTGGCCATCGTGCAGCGTGTGCTGGCCAACGAAGCCGGGCCCGCGCGCGACATCGTGCTGCTCAATGCCGGCGCCGCGCTCTATGCCGCCGACGTGGCCGACACGCTGGCCAACGGCATCGAACGCGCCCGCGAGGCCCTGGCCAGCGGCCGCGCCCGCGACACCCTGAACCGATTCGTGCAGGCCACCCAGGCCTTCGCGCCCCGCGCCTGAGGCGCCTGCCATCCTGCCTGCGCACCATGTCCTCCGACATCCTCGACAAGATCAACGCCGTCAAGCACGAAGAAGTGGCCGCCGCCCGCCAGCGCAAGCCGCTGCACGCCGTGCGTGAAGAGGCCGAAGCCCGCCACCGCGCTGGCGACGACCACCGCGATTTCGTCGGCGCGCTGCGCGCGAAGATCGCGGCGGGCCGCTCCGGCGTGATTGCCGAAGTCAAGAAGGCCAGCCCCAGCAAGGGCGTGCTGCGCGACCCCTTTGTGCCGGCCGACATCGCCCGCAGCTACGCCGAACACGGCGCCGCCTGCCTCAGCGTGCTGACCGACGAGCGCTTCTTCCAGGGCCACGCCGATTACCTGAAGCAGGCCCGTGCGGCGTGCTCGCTGCCCGCGCTGCGCAAGGACTTCTTGGTCGACGAGTACCAGGTTTTCGAGGCGGCGGCGTGGGGTGCCGACGCCATCCTGCTGATCGCCGCCAGCCTGTCGGACGCGCAGATGGCCGATTTCGAGGCCGTGGCCCACGCGCTGGGCCTGGCCGTGCTGGTCGAGGTGCACGACGGCGAGGAACTCGATCGCGCGTTGAAGCTCAAGACGCCGCTGGTCGGCATCAACAACCGCAACCTGCGCACCTTCGAGGTCACGCTCGACACCACGCTGGGCCTGTTGCCCCGCGTGCCGGCCGACCGCCTGCTGGTCACCGAGTCCGGCATCCTGGGCGCGGCCGACGTGCAGCGGATGCGCGACGCCAACGTCCACGCCTTCCTGGTCGGCGAGGCCTTCATGCGCCAGCCGGATCCGGGTGTGGCGCTGGCCACGTTGTTTGCCTGAGGCTCGGCCCGTGAGCCAGGCCGATCTGTTCGGGCAGGCCGGAGCGCCGCAGCCTGCATCGGGGGCGGCGGCCCCTCGGCCCGCAGCCCTCGCGGCCCCGCTGGGCGACCTGTTCGACGCCGTGCCCGCCGACTGGCGGCCCCTCACCGACGCCTTTCGTGCCTCGCCGGTCGGGCAGGCGCTGACCGCGCGGGTCGACGCCGCCCGCGCGTCGGGCGCCACCATTTTTCCGGCAGACGTGTTTGCCGCGCTGCACCACACGCGCCGCGCCGACGTGCGGGTCGTCATCCTCGGGCAGGACCCGTACCACGGCCCCGGGCAGGCCCACGGCCTCGCGTTCTCGGTACAGCCGGGCGTGCCCATCCCGCCCAGCCTGCGCAACATCCGCAAAGAGGTCCAGCGCGATCTGGGCCTGCCCGCGCCCGTCCATGGCAGCCTGATGGCCTGGGCCGACCGCGGTGTGCTGCTGCTCAACACGGTGCTGACCGTGGAGCAGGGGCAGGCGGCCAGCCATGCGGGCTGGGGCTGGGAGGTGCTGACGGATGCGCTGATCGCCGCTGTGGCGGCCGACCCGGGGCCGCGTGTCTTCATGCTCTGGGGGGCGCATGCCCAGCGCAAGCTCCCGTTGATCGAAGCGGCCGGCGCATCTCGCGCGGGTGACACCCTGGTGCTGCAGAGCAACCACCCGTCGCCACTGTCGGCCACGCGTGGGCCGGTGCCCTTCGTGGGCAACGGCCATTTCGGTGCCGCCCGCGACTTCTGGGCCACACGCGGGCATCAGCTGGACTGGGCGTTCAGCTGAGCCGCTCGGCGTCCGATCTCAGCGGGCGCCCCTCAGCGGAAGTACCACTGCGTGTTGATGCCGACGTGGTCCGCATCCACCCGCACCCGGTCGGTGCCCTGGTAGGTGAAGTGCTCGCGCACATAGCGCACACCGATGCCCCAGTTGGGCGTCAGGCGCCACTCGCCTTCCAGCACGATGCCGGTCGAGCTCTCGAAGTCGAATGTTGCATCCACGCCGCTGACCTTGTTGCCGCTCGTGGTGGTCAGCTGGGCGTTCTTGAGCCGCAGCACGGGCCGGGTGGCCCGGCGCACACCCATGCCGACCGAGGCGCGGTCGGTGAAGTGGTAGAAGCCCATCAGCTCGACCGGGTAGCGCCGGAAGAAGAGGCGGTCGTTCTCGATGCCGTTGGACTGGTCGTTGTGGATGCCGTAACTCGCCCGGATGGACACCGGCGTGTTCGACAGGCGCAAAGACAGCCCGATCCGGCCTTCGATGCCGGCTCCTGCGCTGATGTCTTCCTTGTACTTCGTGCTGCTGCCTTTGGGCGTGATGGTCACTGGAAGCAGGGTTTCACCCCCACTGGTGTAACCAAGTCCCACGAATGGGCGGAGGGCGACCTCTTCGGCCTGGACAGAATGGGCGAGGCCGCACAGCAGCGCGGCCGCAACGATGTGACGCATGGCGTTCCCTGGATTGTTGTCGGTAACAGGATGTCGATGATGGCACGGCTGGCGGCTTGGCCCTGGGGCCGGACGGCACAGCGGGGTGTGGCGCATGACACGAAGGCACCAGCAGGTCCACTCGATCAAGGGGTCTGAATTCGGACAGGGCGTCCCTCAGAATGGCCCTGTTACAAAAAGTTGCGTTCATGGACGGCGCGGCTGTTTTCAGATGGGTGGGTCGCGCACGTCGCACGTGCGGGGCACCAACACGGGTTCGGATTTCATGGATGCAACGCCAACAACGGGCTTGACGACGCCCCCTTCCCTCGGGGTGGTCATCGTCAACTACCGCACCTACGACCTGACGATGCAGTGCGTCGCCTCGCTGCTGACGCACGGCATCGCGGCGGCGTCGGACATCGTCGTCGTCGACAACGACTCACCGGATGGCTCCGGGGAGCGATTGCGGCGGGATCTGCCTGAGGGCGTGGTCGCGGTGCTGTCCCGGCGCAATGGGGGCTTCGGTGCGGGCGTGAACATCGGCGTGGCGGCCTTGCACACCGACCTGGTGCTGGTCCTCAACCCCGACACCTACTTCCGTCGCAACCAGGTGCCGGTGGTGCAGGCGCTCTTTGCGCGGCACGAGCGCCTCGGCGTGGTGGGCCTCAAGCTGATCAACCCGGATGGCAGCCTGCAGTACTCGGCGCGGCGTTTCTATTCCCTGCCCGACATCCTGGCCCGGCGCACCGCCCTGGGTCGCATGACGCCGCTGCGTCGGCTGGTGAACTCCCACCTCCTCAAGCCGAACTGGCGTGAAGGCCCGTTCGAGGCCGACTGGGTGATGGGCACTGGCTTCATCGTGCGGCGCACCGCATTCGAGGATGTGGGCCGCATGGACGAAGGCTATTTCCTCTATTTCGAGGAAGTCGACCTGTGTGCGCGCATGTGGGTGAAGGGCTGGAGCGTGATGGCGCTGCCCGAGGTCGAACTGGTGCATGAGCACCAGCGCCACAGCGCCGCGGGCATCTGGTCGAGTTCGGGGCAGACCCACCTGCGCAGCATGGTCCGTTTCTTCACCAAGTTCGGGGTGCCCTGGCTGTGGCGTCCGCGGCGCGACGAGATGCAGCGGGCCTACCTTCGCTGGCGACGGCAGTTCGACGACCCGGCCCGTGCGCGCCAGGGAGACGCCGCCACATGAATGCGTGTGTCTTCGCCCGCACAGCGCGGTCGACCGCTTTTATCATCGCTGCCGGCCGGCCATCCGCCCGTCCGCCCCTGGCCATTGCGATGGCTTCCCGATTCCGCTGCGCCCCCCAGGGGCCCTGTTGCCGTCCATGAAGTTTCCCTCGATCCTGCTCAGCCTGCTGGTGCTGACCGCCTGCACGCCCATGGGTAACCTGACCCCGTCGGCCGAGATGGCGCGACTGCGCGTGCTGACCCCCGCGGACGTGGCCCGCATGGCGGCCGAGCCCACCCGCGTGCACGCGGGCGACACGCTGCGCATCGTCCGCGACGCGCAGGATGGCGCCATGGACCTGCGCAACCTCGTCGAGGACAGCCAGACCCAGCTCTACGTGGTCCGCCCGGATGGCAGTTTTTCCTACCGCCATGCAGGCCGCATCGAAGCCGCTGGCAAGACGCCCAACGAGCTGGCGCAGAGCTTGCGTGAACGCCTGGCATCGGTCTACCGCGAGCCGGGGGTCACCATCAACATCGTCAGTTCGCCGAGCAGCAAGGTGGTCATCGGGGGGGCGGTGCGCGCGCCGGC